>JBBJOK010000393.1:0-2933 GCA_037721545.1 Chitinophagaceae bacterium | reverse complement strand
AGCAAAACTATTGGGAATCCTTATGACATTATTCCTATAAAAAATATTTATGAAGGTTTTTTAAAAGAACTGAAACCGGTTTTTAATGACCTTCCTTTTAGTATTGCTGAGGAAAATATACAAAGCAGGGTTAGAGGAAATTTATTGATGGCTATTGCCAATAAATTCGGATATATTTTATTAAACACTTCTAATAAAAGTGAGCTGGCTACCGGTTATGGAACCTTGTATGGTGATATGGCAGGTGGCCTGGGTGTTCTTGGGGATTGTTATAAACTTCAGATATATGAGTTGGCAAAATATATAAACAGGGAGAAACAGATAATTCCTTTAAACATCATAAATAAAGCGCCTTCAGCAGAATTACGCCCTGGGCAAAAAGATAGTGATAGCCTTCCTGAATATTCTGTGCTCGATAAAATTTTATATCAATACATTGAAAGAACACAGGGGCCAGGCCAGATAAAAGCGCAGGGCTTTGAAGCTTCTGTGGTTGATAGGATTTTAAAAATGGTGAACATTAATGAATATAAGCGGAATCAGTTTTGCCCTATCATCCGTATCTCTCCTAAAGCTTTTGGTGTTGGCAGAAGAGTGCCTATTGTTGGGAAGTATTTGAGTTAGTTTATTATTGTTGCCGATAAAATGAATTTATAATTTCTCTTAATTGTTTGTCATTAATTGTTGAAGTATCTGCCTTGTCATAAATCGTGATTAGGTTAACGGTTACATCTTCATTTTTTATATCCACTTCACCAATTAATATTGTTTCAACTAAGGAAATAACTCTTGCTCCTCCGCTTTTTCCTTTTCCTTTACTGGAAATTTTTAATCTGATTTTATAAATATTATTTCCAAGTGGTCTTCCAAATTTTGGATTGGCTATTAATACTGTTTCTAAAGCAAGAAGATCTTTAGAAAGTGATGGATATTTTTTTAAGAGGGGTTTGGCTGCAGTCTTGAAGCTTTTGGTAATCCTAACAGTTACGCTCACTTAAGAAAATCTTTAAGCGTTTGCAATTTTCTTCCTGTCTTTTTAGCCTGTTTTATTTCATTTATACCATCGCTAATGTTACTTAAAATGTTCAGTTTTTTTTGAAGTTTCTGATAATTATTATTAAGGTCTTCCCAAACTTTTACAGGCACAAGTACAGAAGATTTATGGCCATTATTGTTAACGATATATTTTAATGTTTCAGGCATGTAGCTCTTTTTACAAATTTAATAAAAGGTTGTCGAAATTTTATATTTCTATGAAAGCATTTGGCGTTGGAAGAAGAGTGTCTATAGTTGGGAAGTATTTGAGTTGAAAATAATTATCATTTTTATTTTACTGGCCTCCATTGTCTATTCCCATCTGCGGAATCACCAAGTATTAAACTTGCAGCTCCACTTTTAGAATTAAATTCCACATTTCGAGTAAATTTTAATTCCGAATTAATTGTTTTATCATTTAAGTATTGTTGTCTTTTTTTAAATGCGGAAGGAGAACTTGTTTGAAATTTAGCAGCTGTTTTGTTTGAAATTTTAGAACCCTCTAATATTAAAAAATTCCCATTAGGAAGTATTTTTCCATAGGCTATAACACCTCTATTTTGATTTTCAATTTTGAATTCAGTATCCGCAGAGTCTAGAGTATATGAAGGCACATTTTGTAAAATATTATTTTCTGTATTAATATTTAATTGTTGCACATTAAAAGTACTCGTAGGCAATTTTTGAAATGGATTGGTTCTAACGATTGGATTTAGTATTGACTTTTTTACAGGGAAGAAAGACTCAGATATTTTAATAGAAATTTCGGGTATTCTATTTGAATAAGTATCAGATACAATTTGTTCTTTAGCTTTAATTTGATCATTAATTTCTTGAACTTTTTCTTTCAATTCATTTACCTCATTTTCTAACTCCTTTGTTTGTTCTAATTTACTCAATTTGATATTTTCAATTTCTCTTTTGATCTGTATAAGCTCCCTTTCTCTTTGCTCTATGTGATTCAGAAACTCTTCACTTTCATAATTACTAAAGCCAAGAATTTTCTCAAGATGGTTTAAAAGTAGAATATTGGTTAAATCTTTCAATTCGAATTCATAAATAATTTTCTCAGCAAAGGGTTTGAGGTTTCGCCACATTGGTGAGTAAATTCTAAAGTGTCTTCCATTGGTTAGTATTGCTAGGACAGGCAATTCTTTACCACTATAGTCACTCAGCTGTTGAACATGTTGGTTAATATCCTTTGGTAAAGCTTTGGTTTCAACTATTATTCTATTTCCAATATTAATATCAATTCTGCTGCCTTGAGCTGCATGTTCTAAGTCTAATTCCACGTGATTGAAAGACTGTAGAAAAGGAATAACAATTTTATACTTCACATTATTCTCACTTTCAATAAAGTTTGTAAAATCTGTCCGAGCCAAACTATTTAATTTCTCAATATTCATCATGTTTAAATTAGTACTATTGACTTAAATCTAATACAAATTATAAATTTAATTTTTACCATCACACATTCGCCATTTGCACCTCAGTGCCATAACATAAAACTTCCGTGATACCTTGCGAAACCTCATTAGCATCATAGCGCACATTAATAATAGCATTAGCGCCTTTCTCATTGGCATGTTGAATAAGGTGTTCAAAGCTTCCAGCCTGGTTTTCTCACATAGCTCAACATAAATAGAAATTTTGCCGCCAACCAATGACTGCAAACCTGCACCAATCTTCCCAAATATATTTCTTGATCGTACGGTAATGCCGCGTACAATACCTAAGTGTTTAGTTATACGGTAACCTTCAAGTTGATTGCTACCTGTATTAATTGATGGTCTACATAATTTGTATTTTACCGTTAAAATTAACATAGTTTTCCTGTTACCTTCCCCATGGCAGTGTTTTTGTTTAAGGGTACTTCGTATTTTGCAGCCTAAGTTTTT
>JBBJOK010000392.1:0-2934 GCA_037721545.1 Chitinophagaceae bacterium | reverse complement strand
CCTGTCGCTCAATAATCCATTTCTTAAACCAGATGAAACGATTTTCATCTTTTACAATCTTATTGTTCCATTGAAAAAGTAAACCACAACATTTGCATTTATAACGTTGTTTACCTTGTTGTGTGCCCCATCTTATTACTTTGGAACAGCCACATCCCCAACAGGATTTTTTTTGCCATAGTATAGAATTTGAAAAGGGTTTCAATTTACTTCATTGAAACCCTTTGCCAGATTATATCTTAGAAGATTCTACCAACTATTTTTGACCACATTGTCAAATAACAAATCTCTAAAATGTTTGGTATAGAATGTTTCGTAATTCCCTGCTCATAAAATGAAGCACTGTAATGTTGGTAAAAATGAAAAGCCTATTATTTATGTTTTAAAATTTCTTCCGGCATCTGGGTTTCATTTCCGGAACTTCTTATTTTTGAATAGTTGCTTTATGGAAATGAAAACCCCGATGGGACAAAAACTTCTTATTTTTGAATAGTTGCTTTATGGAAATGAAAACCCCGTTGGGACACAAAATACCCATGTTGGGGGCAGTTATATTTCTGCGTTAAATTCCTTTTATCCATTTTTTAAGGGTTAAAAAAAAGTCTTTGTGAAAAGACTGTAAAATTGAAACATCTCCTTTGCAAACTGAATTTGTATTCAGTCCTAAATGTTGAGCATTGGGTAAAACAAGTATTTGAATATTCTTTTTATTTAGCTTTTCTAAATTCGCTTTTACAATTGTCGTGGGCGTAGAGTCGTCAAATTCGCTAAAAGTCATAAGTACTGGTTTGCTATAATTTTTCCAAATGTCAAGCGGATTAAATGCTATCTCCAACGCTGTGAACCATTGATTTCTATTGTTTAGGTCAATGTCTTTGCTCATTGGAAAAAGCCAATCCCTCAGTAAACTGTCAGTAGAAAGAGAAAAAGTAAATTGGTCTAATTCTTTTGCGTTTTTTTGATTTTTAACATACTCAAAAAAATATCGTTGTTGTGTTAGTGCGTTATCAATCTGTTTTTGGGTAAAAGTTCTACTACATTCCATTTGAACTTTAGTGTTATATATATTTTGTTCAGTTACAGGAATGCCACTACCTGCCGCTCCAATTGCTAAAACAAAATCCACATCATTGGATTGTTCAATAGCTTTTGCCATTACCCAGCCTGCCTGACTACTTCCACCTAAACCAATTTTGGTTAATTTTAAATCTTTACGATTTTTTAAGTAGGAAATTCCTGCAAGTGCATCTTGTCCTAAATCTTTAAAGTTCTCTTTCTCCCAATTACCTGACGAACTACCAACACCTTGCTTGTCATAAGTCAAAACTGTAATACCCTCTCTTGTAAAAATATCCGCCAAAAGCCTGATAATTGAAGCGTACCCATTTCGGTCTTGTGGTCCAGAACCGTGTACTAAAACAATTGCTTTTGCATTTGGATTCTTAGGTTTAAATATTGTTGCACCCAATTTTACACCAACATTATTTGAGTAACTAACTTTTTCAGTTTTGTAAAACTCTTCTTTTGTCGCTTTTATAACCAACTTATCGCCTTGAAAAATCTCTAAACCTGTTGTCGTAAAAACAAACTTTTGTTCCACTCTATCCGAAATTATTGTATTTCCTGCTGTCCAGATTGTAGCGTTTATTTTTTTCAATCCATGATATTTTTGTGTATTTTCAAAATAAGCGAAAAGTCGTATTTGAGAACGTCCGATAACGATTATTTGCTTGTCATCTGTTACATAATCGCCTAATAATTTGTCATAAAAGTCAGGGTTAAGTAATTCTTCTCGTTTTGGAATAGTTAGAAAACTTGCATTTTCAAATTCCATAAAATTGGCGTTTGTTGTAGCATCAGTTCTAAATTTCCAAGTGTTATCAGCAAGTTCAAGAATAGTTGAAAATTTGCCAAAAGCTATTTTTGTTGGTAAATTCGGTGTCAGTATTTCAAGTCTGTAATATCCATTGTCCAATAATGTATTTTGAACTTTTCTCCTTTCTGCAATTTTGAATGTTAGTTGAAGCGACTGTTTATTGTTCCTGAAATTTTGAAAAAAGTCACTAAAGTATTGCCTAATTTCTTTCTCTCCTTTGAGTGAAGATGGTTGTGATTCGTCATAAAGATTTAATAACTCGGCATCGGGAAGATAAAAACTGGCAATTGAATTTGGGTTTAATTCAGAATATGCTTTGGTGAAATTTTCATAAAGTAAGTCAGGATTACTTTGTCCAAAGCAAGCATTACAATATACGAATAATATTAACGCTGTTTTCTTCATTGATTGTCCATTTAGGCTGTCATCTATTTTGGATTTTCTGTCATACGAGGGGTCGTAAATAATTGCCAGCAACGCATCGATTGGCGCTATTACATGCAATATAAAAAATTTATCAATCTTAAAAATCAATTATTTAGCATTATAAATTCTGTATTATCGTTAGGACAATCGGACTTTCAACAAAGAATAATTAAAGCTGCCCCAAGGTATGCCGATGAAGTGAGTGACACAACGATGCTGCTATGGAAAACTAAAGCCGGTAACCAAAATATTTTACTTTGTTCTTCCCTGTTACATTTTTATCTTATTCACTATCATTCGGCTCCTAGAACACCAAATTGCTTAAAATGATGTGTAAGGTGTTTGTTATGCAATATGATCCACTCCTTATGGCTTAAGGGTCCCATTCTTGGTTGAATAGGTTTCGCATCGGAATTATTTTTAAAATACATTTCAAAATCATCCAGTTGTTCAATCAGATCCTTCTTTGCTTCATCCAGATTATTAAATCTAAAAGGCGCTGCTTCTTCAGGAAGCAGAGGACTTTTTAAACCTTGTGGTATTTCCATATCTGAATGGATCATTTTTTGTTTTATCACATTTGCTTCTTCATCAGTAGTTCTTTGTTCAATTGTTCTTTTTCCATTGGAATG
>JBBJOK010000391.1:0-2937 GCA_037721545.1 Chitinophagaceae bacterium | reverse complement strand
CGTTTATAATTCAACATCGTTTTCCCCCGGATAATCTTCAGAAAATAACACTCCATAACTCAATCGGACAAACAGCATTTGAAAAAATTGTGGAAGGTCAACCCAACAGTCTAATAACTGTAGATGTGGGCCATCTTGCTCCTGGAGTTTATATTTTAAATCTTATTTATAAGGATAAAATAATTGTTGAGAAGATCGTAAAGAACTAAACGCATAGCTTGTTACATCTTCGTCATATTTCAAGTGTTACCAAAGTTTAGTTGCATCATATCCTTTGATATTTCTAACAGCCTCATTTGTTTTACAATTGAGGCTGAAGTAATTTTGGTTTAAAATAAAATTATGGATAAAGAGACATTGACAGATTTAATCTCATCATCAGTTAGCGACCGGGGGCTGATTAGTATTGCTGAAAAAATATATAACAAAGAAAGGATAACTGATATAGATGGATTGCTGTTATTTGAGAAAGGAAGCCTTTCTTTTTTAGGCACTTTGGCAAATTATATCAGAGAAGATCTTCACGGTGACAAAACATATTTCAACAGAAATTTTCATATTGAGCCTACTAATGTTTGTGTTTTTGCCTGTAAATTTTGTTCCTATTCACGTTTATATGCACACCGTGATGAAGGCTGGGAATTAAGCATGCAGCAAATGCTTGACATTGTAAAAAGTTATGATGATAAGCCTATAACCGAAGTACATATTGTAGGTGGCGTTCATCCAAAAATGAATCTTGATTTTTTTTGTGAACTATTACAAAACATAAAAGCACAGCGCCCCGCATTACACATAAAAGGTTTTACTGCTGTAGAATTAGATTACATGTTTCGCAAAGCGAAAGTAAGTGTGGAAGAAGGTTTGAAGAAAATGCAGGAAGCCGGGTTGGAGTCTTTACCCGGTGGCGGCGCAGAGATATTTCATCCCGAAATAAGACAACAAATATCAGATGATAAAGTAGATGGAACCGGTTGGTTATATATTCATGAAGCAGCGCATAATCTGGGTATGCATACAAATGCAACCATGTTGTATGGGCATGTTGAAAAATATTGGCACAGGATAGATCATATGAAAAGATTAAGGGAGCTACAGGATAAAACAAATGGTTTTAATACTTTCATACCATTAAAATTTCGTAACCAAAATAATGATATGAGTAATGTGACCGAATCATCCATTGTTGAGGATATGAAAATGTATGCAGTAGCAAGAATTTATTTAGATAATTTTCCTCACCTGAAAGCGTACTGGCCAATGCTAGGCAGACAGAATGCACAGCTTACTTTATCATTCGGTGTAAATGATATTGACGGCACCATTGATGACTCAACCAAAATTTATTCAATGGCAGGCAGTGAAGAACAAAACCCTGCAATGAGTACAGAGGAATTAGTTACACTTATCAAACAGGTAAAACGTACACCTGTAGAAAGAGATACGTTGTATAATGTTGTAAAGAATTATAGCGAAGTGGATTTTGAGAAGGTGAAATTTGATGTTGCTCTTAATTGATTCAACGAGTTCTGTTCGCAAATGATCTCAATTTAAATCCTTTGGTATTTTTTAAACTAGCAAACTCTTTATCATTACTGAGTAAAGTACCCTTTAAATGAAGAGCTAATGCTGCTGCATGTGCATCAGCATAGGAAAGTTTATAAGAAGCTTTTAAAGTTGCGGCGGCATGGGTTAAATCAAGTGACGGTTCCGTTACAATAAGATGCAGGTCCAGCATCGCATTCCAGCAAACATCTGCCTGAACTTTAGAAGCTTTTCTCCATATCATATAATATACTTCACCCATATTGTAAGAAGTTATATGAAGTTCAAGATTACCTGCATTTCCCTCTAATAATATCTTTGTTACAGCATCAGCACCCGGTTCATCAAGAAATACTGTAATTAAGGCGTAGCTATCCAGTACAATTTTATCCATTATTTTTTTTCTTAATGGATTTGAGTTTGGTTTTATATTTTACCAGTGGGTCTTGTAAATTAAGTTTTCTTTCTTCTAATTCACTTTCCTGTTGCTTGTATTCAGCCCACCAGATTTTCATGGGACGTGGGTCATTGGATTTTGCAATTCCTCGTAAGCTCTTGATAAATGAAGTATCAACAGGTTGCAACAGTATTCCCGTTTTCGTTTCTTTAAAAATTAATTTTGTTCCCGGCGTAAGTTTATACTTCTCTCTAATAGCCTTTGGTATTACTATTTGCCCTTTAGTTGTTAAAACACTTGAATCCATAAAATGCTATTACTCTTACAAAGATATGAAAGTAAGATAAAAATTTAAAGTAAGAATAATAAATTATGAGTAATAAATTAAAACAAATCTTTCTATAAATTCTTTTTTTTTCGCCATTTTTGGTCGCCAGACAAGAAATTATTTTTATTATGCAGTCCTCGTTGCAAACGATGACTAGTTGGGGGTATACGATTTCTATAAAATACAGATTGATACTGGATTAATTTCACAATGACTAAACAAAAAAAAGTTACCCTAAATTAAATTTTTCTTTTTTAAAACACATGCTAAGTATATTTAGAGAATAAAATATCTGCCATGAAAAAAATATGCTTTTTGCTTTTATTCTTTATCGGTGCGATCTGTAATGCACAAACTTTCAGGATAAATATTGCCGATTCATTAAAACAACCTGTACTGGATGGAAGATTATTACTGTTGCTTTCTAAAAATAATACTGCTGAGCCACGAATGCTGATAAATGATGCAGCTAACACACAAATGGTTTTTGGAATAAATGCAGATAACTGGAAACCCGGCACCGCTTTGCTTGTTGACATGCATGCATTTGGTTATCCCATAGAAAGATTGAAAGATATACCTGCCGACGAATATTATGTACAGGCGCTGTTGCATAAATATGAAACATTTAATTTGGAAACAGGTCACACCGTTAAATTACCTATGG
>JBBJOK010000390.1:0-2956 GCA_037721545.1 Chitinophagaceae bacterium | reverse complement strand
AATATCGTTAATCAAAAGGCAGATATCAGTACAGAAATGGCTTTGCGTATTGCAATTGTTTTTGGCGGCACCGCAGATATCTGGTTGCATTTACAAAGTAAATATGATTTGAATCTGGCTGAGCAAAAGATAAAACGCTTAAAACTTACCCCATACCAGCATAAACGTACCGCTTAACTTTTTTCAAAAAAATTTGTTGTTCTGAATATTAATCGTAATATTGCGATAGAATTATGGGAGCCACAAAAACTTTTGAGTTTACAATTAAAGATAACAGACTGGCTAAATATGCCAAGGCCCTTGCACATCCTGCACGAATAGCCATCTTACAATTATTAGCTAAAAAGCAAACGTGTATGTGCGGGGATATAGTAGATGAGATACCGCTGTCACAAAGTACTGTTTCCCAACATTTAAAAGAATTAAAAGAGGCAGGATTAATTAAAGGCGATATAGAAGGGGCAAAAATTTGTTATTGCATAGATGAAAGAGAATGGAAGGTAGCGCAACAATCAATCAATAAACTTTTTGATTCTTATAAAGGCGTTTGTTGCTAAGATTTTTTTTAAACAATACCATCGTTATATTACGATAACAATTAAAAATAAATAAAATGCAAACTCAAGACAAAGTAAAAGAAATGGTAAAGCAGAAATATTCAGAAATTGCTTTGCAGGATAAAGAAACCAATGCATCCTCTTGTTGCGGTACCGGCGGTTGCAGTACCGAAGTATATAATATCATGTCCGATAGCCGCTTTACAATCTTTTATTATAGAATTTATACTTACTTTCTTTTTAATGCTGGTAATTATAAATGTTGCAACCGGCAGTAAAGAGCAGGGTATGTTTGCCGGATTGGCGATATGAACCCGGCTCGATCAATTGCACCTGCAGTTGTTTCAGGTAATACCCAACATTTATGGGTGTATATAATTGCACCAATATTGGGAGCCGCAGCAGCAATACCTGTCTGCAACTTTCTTAATAGTAAACCATTAAAATAAAATATAATGAAGCGCATTTTAGTATTATGTACCGGCAATAGTTGCAGAAGCCAGATAGAAGAAGGTTACCTAAAATATTTTGCAAAAGATAAAGCAGAAGTGTATAGCGCTGGAATAGAAACACATGGAGTTAATCCCAAAGCCATTGCTATAATGAAAGAAGATGGCATTGATATTTCCCATCATACGTCAAATAATGTTAGTGTATACCGCAACATTGATTTTGATTTTGTAATAACGGTATGTGATAATGCAAAAGAGCAATGCCCGATTTTTCCTTCAAAGGCAAAACAATTTCATCACAACTTTCCTGATCCTGCAAAAGCTACAGGTACACCTGAAGAAATAATCCAAAATTTTAGAGAAGTAAGAGATCAAATAAAAAAATTCAGCAACCAATTTGTTGGTGATAATTTTTAGCTCTCATTTCATTAATATTTGTTTTTAATCCTGCATATCAAAGCGCTGTAGGAAAAAGTATTGTTGTCGTAAGCAGTGAAAATGATGGATTGATTAGAATATATAGAAACTAACTAAAGTCGAAATTTTGCAGCGATAAAAATTTATAAAGGCTTACAATAATACATCATAGCACCATCGCCAAATACAAGATCTTTTCCATCGGCTTTATATAGGATCAAATTCCATGTGTCTTTTTCCGTAGATATACGCAGCCTCTCTGCATCTAACATAAAAGTGCAGGGAAGGGTTTGAGTTTTTTCTGTTTTGTAAAACGTTACTTCACCTGTTGCATCGTTATCATTTTTAATAGCTTGTATATTCAATATTCTTATTAGTACTTTATCTATTGTACCAGGTTTAGCTTCCCTCCGGTAAACTTTCCACTCTCCTGCAAGAGCGGAGGCATTGACACTAACAGGAGTAATAAACTTTTCAGTAATGACTGCATTGTTTGGCATCGACTCGTACCAGAATTGTTTTTTTCTTACTAATGTGTGCAGATATTCGCCATCATCTAAAATTACCTGATTGTTATTCATTGATCTAATTGTGAAAACATCTGCGGCAGCCACTAATACATTATTAGGCTCTATTGCGGCTTCGCCCTTCATGCTCATGCTAACTCCATCCCTGCTAAAAACTTCACCACCCCCCAAAAAGTTATAAAACAAAGTATCTTTAAACGCTATAGAAGAATTTGTTTTTCTCGCCATGCGGTTAATTTCCTGCCACTTTCCGTTAAATTGTTCTATAGAATAATTGGATTTGTTGCTGGGCATCTTTTTAGTAACATCTTTTGGTGTTACATTTTTCAGCTTCACCTCTCTTTTTTGTGCTAAAGCAGAGAATGCTATGGTTATTAAAAAAGCAAATGATAGTAAGGATTTGATTACCATAAGATATTTTTAAATTTTATGACGGCCAAGTACCGTTAAAATAAGGCAACGTTTGTGCCAAAGCAAAACATTAAAATGGTAAAACATGCTATATAGAACAACAAACCCCTTTTAACTTATTATTCTTTTTTATCTCGCATTTCTTTAATTTGACCCGTCCAAACCAAAAGTTCTCTTAACATACCTTCTGCTGATTTTTGAATGGTATCATCAGCATTAAATTTGTTTTGGTCATCAATCTTTTTGTAAAGAAAGGCACGGTTAGAAATTGCTGATGATATACTGTTATTACATCTGAAAAAATTGAAGATCAAATCAAACTTTGTGTTCGGTATTTTGGTATAGGAATCCCGGCATCGCAATAATCAAAATTATTTACGCGTTTTTTTCGGGGAATAAGTGATACTACAAATACTTTCCCCGGGTTGGGACTAGGCTTATATTTTTCCAAAGAAATAATAAAACGCCATTCCGGTACAATGGGTTTTACAAATGTAGAAGGAGAAGGTTCTGTTTTTTGCTTATCAATACCAATGAAATAAATTGAAAGCAATAAATTACTAATATCTATCTATCAGATAGAGAATTTTGT
>JBBJOK010000389.1:0-2963 GCA_037721545.1 Chitinophagaceae bacterium | reverse complement strand
AAATAAAAAATGGCAAGTTACTTATATCGCACCGCTCAACCATTTACCCTTGCTACCTTCCGGTCCTGGGGGAGTTCAACAGGAGCTGGCCGTATAAGACTTGCCGGTGCAAATATAACCACTAATATGTTTGAAAGTGGTAAGTAAGAAAAAAGGACTGATAAATATTTTGGTAAAAATCTATAGTGATAGCGGCAAAAGAATTTAGATCACCGGGCTTATTCTTTTATTTTTTCTGCTGCGTTTACTGCCGGCCTTATTATCCATATTATTCATCAATTCTTCTGCGGTTTTGAGTTTTTCATCATCAGGCTTTTTCTTGATATACACAGTAAATTCTTTACTTACCAGGAGATTTCTTCTTAACATCACTTTTATAAATACTTTCTCATACTTAAAATCTTTATCAAGCCATAAGCTATTGCCGGAAAATTTTCCCTCACTTGCCCAAAATATCACCTGGGTACTATCAAGTGGCATATACCTGCCGTTGGATAAAAGTCCATCTACGTTTATATAATTGTAGGTTCCTTTCTTAAGGCTATCAGTGTAGAGATTAACAAAAATGCTATCAACTTTTTGCGCTTTAACAACACCCGCAATACAAATAAAGAATAATAATAAAAGTTTTTTTGGTTGCATACTTCACGCTTAAGAGCGAAATACTATGCCAAAAGTTGCACAATCCAATCCAGAAATAGTAAACAACTTTTATTTAGGTTTTACATATTTATTTAGCCATTCATTTGTTTCCCAAAGCATATGTAAAATGTTTTCTTTTGCGGCATAGCCATGAGATTCAAAAGGCAACAGAACAAACCTTACTGTACCTCCATGTCCTTTAATGGCATTATATAAACGCTCACTTTGTATGGGAAAAGTTCCAGAATTATTATCGGCCTCACCATGTATCATTAATAAAGGCGTTTTAATTTTGTCAGCACTGCTAAAAGGGCTCATTTTATTATATACATCTGGCGCCTGCCAATAAGTACGTTCTTCCCGTTGAAAACCAAAAGGGGTAAGGGATCTGTTATAAGCACCGCTTCTGGCAATACCTGCTTTAAATAATTTTGTGTTTGCTAATAAATTGGCCGTCATAAAAGCCCCATAGCTGTGCCCGCCAACCGCTACTCTGTTCCTGTCTCCTACGCCCATCTCAACAACTTTATCAATGGCAGCTTTCGCATTCCATTCCAGTTGATCTACAAAATTATCATTGGGCTGGTTGTCTCCCTCTCCCACAATAGGAAATTCAGCATTATCCATTATAGCAAATCCTTGTGTAACCCAAAATATTGCTGAACCATAGCCCACTCGGGTAAATGTATATTTACTACCACGGATTTGAGCAGCATCTGCTGCGCTTTTAAATTCCCTTGGGTAAGCCCAAATATAAACTGGTAGCGGCCCATCACGTTTGGCATCATATCCTTTCGGTAAATAAAGATCAGCGGTAAGATCAACACCATCTTTTCTTTTATATCTTATTTTTTGCTTTGTAATACCACGTAGTGCCGGTTGAGGATCAGGGAAATTCGTAATAGCATTTACAGATTTGGTTTTCAAATCTCTTATAAAATAGTTTGGGGCTTCTGTTTCACTTTGCCTGTTTGTAACAATTATCATTTTATCAAAATCTAAAATATCAGTAACGGATTCATAGTAAGGCTCATCTGACCGCCATAGCACGGTAGATTTTTTAGTATTGATATCAAAAGAAGATAAAAATGGAAGATCGCCTTTAGATGATGATCCTGCACCTCTCATCCAAATTTCAGAACCATTCAATAATTTCACTGAATATTTCCCAAATTTATTTTTATCTGTTACCGGTGTTCCGGGATCATTATAAGCATCATCCGTACTGCGATCTATCAACATTTCTACACTGCCGGTTTGGGGATTAACCTTATGTAATTTAACTCTGTGCTTTGCAGTAGAACCCTCAGTAACCAATACAATATTTTCACTTACAGGAGAAATATTGTAAATTCTCATACTTGTTTTAATAAGTTCTTTTGGCGTAGTAAAAGGGGCAGGTAGTGTGTATGCAATATCATGGTAATCCATTTTCTTTTTTATCAAACCACTATCCAATGGTTCAATCCATGTTATTGTTGCAGCCTCATCCTGTTTCCAATTATAATTTCTGGGCGCATTTAGCACATTATCAAAACCGGTAGGCGCCAATTCTCCCGACGGTATTTTAGCCAGTGTTTTTATTTCTTTTCCATTTATATCTGTGATTAATACAGTAGCAGGAAAACCACCTGCTGTAACCAGGTAAGAGAAAGGCTTATTTATTTTTTGAAGCAATATATATTTCTTATCAGGAGATATATTTATATCATTATAAATGGCTGCACTACCAATTTTTGTTTCAGTTCCATTTATATTTTTAATCAGCTGTGCCGTGGCATAAAATTCAAATAATGCTTCGTCGTAAGGATTTTTTATAAGGTCCTGGTAAGTTCTTGAAGCAGCAACTTTACCCAGGTTTTCTTGTATTACCGGGCCTTTGGGAGCCATTGGTGTAGGAGGGGCCATGGCTAATGGCTTATTTACTGCCGAATATAAAATTGTATTGTTATTCATCCAGTCATAATTATTTCCCAGGCTCATATTTACGCCGTTCTTATTCCATTTTAATGCTTTTTTTGTCGCAATATCAATTACATATAGATCAATATTTTTTGATGAACTATTTGTAAAAGCTATTTTAGTTTCATCCGGGCTCCATTTTACATTTCCAGCTTTTAAATTGGGTGGGAGATTGGTGATGGGATATTCGGCGCCCGATTTTATATTTTTTAATTTTAAATTCAAAATATAAGCAGACCGGCTGGGTCCAAAATTATTTGGGTTTATTCGCAAACCTGCTATTCTTAACTCAGGTTGCGCCAACTCTTCTATGCCGGGCATGCTGCTCCGTTCCATTATCAGCATCCACATACCTTTAG
>JBBJOK010000388.1:0-2971 GCA_037721545.1 Chitinophagaceae bacterium | reverse complement strand
CTTTTATAGTTCTGATAACATCGCCTTCATCAATTTGCATGTGATAAATATCGTAAAGCAATTTAAAGTTTTCTGAATTAATTCTCTTACATAATTCTACCCCCCACCTGGAATTGTCGCACATATAGTCCTTATGATCTACTTTGCTATTTAATAATTCCATTTGGATTATCACTCCCTTTTTTTCAGCCAACGCTAAAATTTGTTTTAAACCATCTGCACAATTTTTCAGGCCTGCTTCATTATCCATCCCATCTTTGTTACCACTAAAGCAAATTAAATTTTTATAGCCGGCAGCTGCTACCAAATCAATGTGTTCTAAATAATTTTTTATTAGCGTAGAATGATATTGTTTATCATTCCATCCTTTTATCAAACTAATTTCTGCTCCATTACACATAGAAGAAAAAACTCCATGAGTTTTAAGTATTGGCCAATCTTTAGGGCCCACTAAGTCAATTGCATTAAATCCTATTTTTTTAACTGTATTACATAATTTATCAAGTGGGAGATAAGAGTATGTCCACCTGCAGACTGAATGTTTAATGTTGCCTTTCAATTTAAATTCTTTTTCGGTTTGGCTTTGTGAGGCAAAAGAAATTGCGGGTGCAGCCATAACTGCTGAGGCACCTACTATCATGTTTTTAAGTAAATTTCTTCTGCTATTTTTTGTCGCCATATTTAGCTGTTTTGAGTTTGATCTGTTACCTTTTCATTCTTATCATTAAAGAAAATTGCAAATAGTAAAAATACTGCGCCCGCAATACAGGCTGGTATTATCCATATCATTTGCCAGTTAAATGTTGTTTCTGAAAGTTTATAAGCATCAGTAATGAGTCCGGCAATTTTAAAACCAATAAGCATCCCGATACCATACGTTGCAAATGTTATAAGGCCTTGTGCGGCGCTCTTGTATTTTATCCCGGCCTTGGCATTGGTATAAATTTGACCTGCAACAAAAAAGAAATCATAACAAATGCCATGTAGTGCGATCCCTAATATCAACATGAAACTTAATTCACCTGCATTACCATAAGCAAACAAAGCATAGCGTATCGCCCAAGCAGCCATACCGGCTAAAATGGTTATTTTAAAACCATATTTTTTTAAAAAGATAGGCAACATTAATAGAAATAGTACTTCAGATATTTGACCAATTGTCATTTTTCCTGTTGCGTTTTCAACTCCTATATTCGAAAGAAATGGATTGCCATTTTGATAATAGAATGCCAGCGGGATACAAATTAATATTGAGGCAACAAAGAATGTTGCAAAATTTTTATCCTTTAATAATTTCAAGGCATCCAACCCAAGTATATCAGATACCTTAACCTTTGTGCCAGTGGATACTTTTGGAGGTGTTTTGGGTAAAGTAAAACTGAATAAACCCAAAATTAAAGAGGCAATAGAAGCCATAAGAAATGTTTGCTTCATTAAACCAGCTTTTATAGCGCTTTCAGAATCCCATAAAAAAACAAAACTTATCAATAGCCCGGCAACTATCCATCCTATTGTTCCCCATACACGTATGCTTGGAAACTCTTTTTCAGGATCTTTCATTTGGTTAAAGGAAATTGAATTTACCAATGCAAGCGTTGGCATATATAAAATCATATATGCTAATACATATGGGTAAAACACTGATATTTCTTCTGCATTATATATCTGGTACATTAAAGCAGCGCCAACCAAATGAAGTATGGCAAGAATTTTTTCGGCATTAAAATATCTGTCTGCAATTAAACCAATAATAAAAGGCGCTACCATTGCTCCCCATGATTGAGTTGAAAATACTGAGCCTATTTCTGCACCCGAAGCTTTAAGATTATTGAATAAGTATGTTCCCAAGGTTACGAACCATGCACCCCAAATAAAAAATTCAAGAAACATCATTGTAGAAAGTTGCAATCGGGTTGTTAGTCTCATAATAAATTATTGTCAGATTATTTGGAGATGTTAAATGTACAAAACACAATTTTAAAAATTCAAAATAAAAATAATTTGAAATATTTATTTGAATTTAATTTAATGTTCTACATTCATAATGAATTTAATTTTTTAACCAACACTTTCTTATGGGTGATTTTCAAATAAAAGTTCAACCGAAAAATTATGATGCTATAATTATCGGGTCAGGTGCAGGAGGTGGTATGGCGGCATATACTTTGGCAAATGCAGGATTGCAGGTTGCATTGGTGGAAGCAGGCCCAATGTATGATCCCAAAAAAAATATTACACAACTAAAATGGCCATGGGAATCCCCCAGGCGTGGTGCCAGTACTAAGTTTAGGCCATTTGGAGATTTTGATGCATGCTATTGGGGTTGGGAAATTGATGGTGAACCTTACACCCAGGCAGAAGGTACGCATTGGGATTGGTGGCGTGCAAGAATGGTTGGTGGCCGAACCAATCACTGGGGAAGAATATCGCTTCGTTTTGGCCCAAAAGATTTTAAAAGAAAAAGTATTGATGGCTTAGGTGATGATTGGCCAATAGGGTATGATGAAGTAAAACCATATTACGACAGGATAGATAAAATGCTCGGTGTATTTGGAAGCAATGAAGGTTTAGAAAATGATCCTGATGGAATTTTTCTTCCACCACCAAAGCCCCGGCTCCATGAATTGATGATAAAAAAATCAGCTATGGGTGCCGGAGTAAATGTTATACCATCAAGACTTTCCATTCTTACAAAAAAAATTAATAACGAACGTGGAGAATGTTTTTACTGTGGACAATGCAACAGAGGTTGTATGGTTTATGCTGATTTTTCTGCTTCTTCGGTATTAGTAAATCCTGCATTAGCAACGGGTAAAGTTGATTTATTTACCAATGCAATGGCAAGGGAAGTGCTAACAAATAATGAAGGTAAAGCATCAGGTGTTTCTTATGTTAGCAAAGATGATATGCAGGAATACCAGGTAAAAGGAAAAACGGTTATCCTTGCAGCAAGTGCTTGTGAATCGGCAAG
>JBBJOK010000064.1:6414-11995 GCA_037721545.1 Chitinophagaceae bacterium | reverse complement strand
TAAGATGGGGCACACAACAAGGTAAACAACGTTATAAATGCAAATGCTGTGGTTTTCAACAAGCTGCATGTTAACAGCAGGGCGCAGGTCATGAACCTTGCTTATGAAAAAGGCATTTTATAGTTAAGATTTTACCAACCTCCACTTGCACCGCCGCCACCACCAGATCCACCTCCAAATCCTCCAAACCCTCCTCCTCCACCTCCGCCAAATCCCCCACCGCTATCTCCCCATCCACCTCTATTTCCGCCACTTCCTAATATATTGCCTAATATCAACCAAGGCAGTGCACTCCCTCCTTCTAAACCGCGGGATCCTCTTCGGCTCATGTAAGATCCACCTCTGCCACCACCTCCTCTACTGATGAGAAGGAATATAATTAGAATGACAATAAAGATTGGAGAAAATGATGATTTACTACTTTTTTTATTTTTTGGAAGAGCCTTGTATTCGCCGGAAGCAGCTAATATAATAGCATCTATTGCATTATCAAATCCTCTATAAAAATCATTTTCCTTAAAATAAGGAATCATTCTTTCTTCAATAATGGATTTTGCAGTGATATCAGGCAAAACACCTTCCATGCCATAACCTGTTTCTATTCGGGATTTACGTTCAGCTTTAGAAACCAGGATAATTACGCCATTATCTCTGTCAGCCAAGCCGGGCTTCCAATCTCTCATATATTTAAAAGCCAATTCTGCAATATCATATCCCTGGAGATCAGGTACAGTAATAATTACAATTGCAGATGAAGTACTATCATTATAATCTCTAATTTTTTTTTCCAGCGCTTCTCTTTGAAATGGCTCCAGAAAATTTCCAAAATCATTTACCGCCTGAGGAGGATTTGGCTTTGGAAACATTTGCTGTGCAATAGATAAATGACCGCAAAACAATAGAAGTATTAAAATGAGTTTCTTCATGTTCTATTTGCCGAAAATTATTTCATCGGGAAGTTCGTTCTTGTCTTCTTCTTTAATGTAAGGAAAATAGTGTTGTAACGCCTGGCCTATATCTATTACACACTTAGTAATACCATCGGCATAGCAATGTTTATTAAACTCAGAGAGCATTACGCCAACTTCATCTTTCCAATATTGCTCACCTGTTTTTTCATTTATGCCACTATCGCCATATATAGCTAATTGCCTGTCTTTAAGTGCAACGTACACCAGTACAGCATTTCGATGAATTGTATTTTGCATCTGCAGTTCAGCAAAAATTTCAAGCGCTCTGTCAAGTGGATCCATAAACCTGCATCTATTTTCCACAAATACTCTTACCTCCCCGCTGGTGCATTCTTCCGCATGGCGTATGGCTGCAACAATCTTGTCATTTTCTTCCGGAGAAAAAAAAGGTTTCTTTTTTAAAAAAGGAAAGATGCCCAATCTATTAGTAATTATTTTGAGAAATCAACATTAGGAGCATTTTGACTACCTGCATCGGCTGTAAATCCTTGTTTAACTTTGAACCCAAACATGCCTGCAAAAATGTTCATCGGGAATGTTCTTACTTTTACGTTGTAGTCTTGAACAGCAGCATTAAAATCATTTCTTGAAACTTTAATACGGTTTTCTGTTCCCTCAAGTTGCGCTTGTAAGCCCCTAAAAGCATCATTAGCACGAAGATTTGGGTAGGCTTCTGTTACTACCAATAACCTGCCGAGAGCCTGTGAGAGCTGGCCTTGTGCCTGTTGATATTTCTGAATATTTTCTGGCGTAAGATTATTGGGATCAACCTTCATTTGTGTAGCACTTGCTCTTGCGTTGATAACGTCAGTAAGCGTTCCTCTTTCAAAGTTAGCCTCTCCTTTAACTGTATTTACCAGATTGGGAATAAGATCAGCTCTGCGTTGATAATCGCTTTGTACATTATTCCATGCTTTTTTTACTGATTCATCCTGCTGAACCAATCCGTTATAGCCACTACATCCACATCCACCAATTAATAATACAGCGGCAAGAATTATTACGATAATGAGCGTACTTGATTTCATTTTTTATAATTTTTATTTTTTCAAAAGTAATGTTATCAAATGGAGTACCAATATATAACACTGCAGTTTTGTCGTATTGATTTTAAAAGTAAACGATCTTTATTGTTCTCAATATTTGATAACATTGAGACAATAATTATTTTATGGCTGCTATACCTGGAAGTGTTTTGCCTTCAAAATACTCAAGCATTGCGCCACCTCCGGTGCTTACAAAACTTACGCTATCTGCAAGTTCAAATTTATTAATAGCTGCAACACTATCTCCTCCACCAACCAGGCTGTAAGCACCATTATCTGTGGCGGCTGCAACTGCCAGTGCAATTACCTTAGTGCCATGTTGAAATTTTTCCATTTCAAAAACACCCATTGGGCCATTCCATAAAATTATTTTGGAATCTTCTATCACTTTTGTAAAAACTTCACATGCCCTTAAACCGATATCAAGTCCCATCCAGCCATCAGGAATATTGGAGCTTAGTGATCCTGATACTTTTGCTTCAGCATCAAATTTGTCAGCAATAACAGAATCAGATGGCAAATGAATACATACATTTTTTTCTTTAGCTTTTTTGAGTAATTCAATGGCTGTATCAATCCTATCATCTTCACATAATGAATTACCAATTTTCCCTCCCTGTGCTTTATAAAAAGTATATGCCATGCCCCCACCAATAATGATATCAGTTGCCTTATCTAAAAGATTTTCAATGATTAGTATTTTATCAGAGACTTTTGCTCCTCCAATAATTGCAAGAAAAGGTTTTTCATTGCTATGCAGAATCTTCTCAGCACTTTCAACTTCTTTCTCCATGAGTAAGCCAAACATCTTTTTATTATCAGAAAAAAATTGTGCAATAATTGCTGTAGAAGCATGAGCCCGGTGAGCCGTTCCGAAAGCATCATTCACATACACATCTCCTAACTTACTGAGTTTTTCAGCAAAACTTTCATCACCTTTTTCTTCTTCTTTATAAAACCTAAGATTTTCGAGCAAGAGCACTTCACCCGGTTGCAAATTTTTGGATTTAGCTACTGCATCATCTCCAATACTGTCGGTTGCAAATAAAACTGTAGTTTCTTTACCTAATAATTCCTGTAGATGATCTACAGTATGTTTTAGTGAATATTTATCGGTTGGGCCCTCCTTAGGCCTGCCAAGATGTGACATTAAAATGACGCTGCCTCCATCATTTAATATTTTTTTAATTGAGGGTAGAGATGCCCGCATCCTATTGTCATCAGTTATTTCAAAATTATCTTCGAGAGGTACATTAAAATCAACACGAATTAGTGCTTTATGATCTTTGAAATTATAGTTAGAAAATTTACTCATGGTTAAATTTATTAAAAAAGGCTTTCTAATATGAAAGCCTTATGATGATTAAAGATCTATTGATTTCTTCCAATGCTTCAAACACAGATAATGAAGAAGCCATTGATTGAACAAACTTATTTATTGATTAAACCTGCAAAAAAGTGTACGGTACGAACAAGCTGAGATACATAACTCATTTCATTATCATACCAGCTTACAGTTTTTATCATTTGTTTATCACCTACCGTAATTACTTTAGTTTGTGTAGCATCAAACAAAGAACCAAAGCGAATACCGATAATATCAGTACTTACTATTTCGTCTTCATTGTAACCAAAACTTTCATTGGCTGCAGCTTTCATTGCTGAATTTACTTCTTCAATGGTAACTGATTTATTGAGCAAGGTTGTTAGCTCAGTTAGAGAACCCGTAATAGTGGGAACCCTTTGTGCACTACCATCCAGTTTTCCTTTTAACTCCGGCAACACCAAACCTATTGCTTTTGCAGCACCAGTACTGTTAGGCACAATATTTTGTGCTGCTGCTCTTGCCCTTCTTAGATCTCCTTTTGGATGAGGTGCATCTAGTGTATTTTGATCGTTAGTGTAAGCATGAATTGTCGTCATAAAGCCTGCAACAATGCCATAAGAATCATTAAGCACTTTTGCCATTGGTGCTAAACAATTTGTTGTACAAGATGCACATGAAATTATTGTTTCGCTACCATCTAAAATATTGTGGTTTACATTAAAAACTACAGTTTTAAGATCTCCTGTTGCAGGTGCAGAAATAACTACGCGTTTTGCACCGGCGGTAATATGTGCCTGAGCTTTATCTTTATCGGTAAAAAAGCCTGTGCTTTCTATTACTACATCTACGTTGTGCTGGCCCCAGGGTATTTGAGCAGGATCTTTCTGTGCATAAATTTTAATTTCGTTGCCATCAACAACTATTGCATTTTCGGTTGAAGTTACATCCTGCTCAAACCTTCCATGGGCACTGTCATACTTTAATAAATGAGCCAATACTTCCGGGGTAGTTAAGTCGTTGATAGCAACAACGTCAATGCCTTCCATATTATATATCTGGCGAAAAACCAATCTTCCAATTCTTCCAAAACCATTAATTGCAACTTTAACTGAGCTCATAGCTGAATATTTTTTTTATAATTTTGAGTGCAAAATTACATTAACTGAAAGATTTTTTTGGAATATTTTATTCCTAACCAGGATAATGTTAGAAAATATATTTTCTAGGTGGGTTTAACTTCATCGTTACTTTCCGGAGGTGTATCTCTTTTATCATTATCGGCCATTAGCAAATGAGTTTCAGGATCTTTCATTAAGTCATCCATATTTCTCTCATTATCAATAATGCCTTTCTCCTCCAGCATCCGCATATCTTTTGCATCTCTTAAAAATTCGGAGGCAAATATGAATTCATTTAACCGTTCATTTTTACTGAAGATAATTTCTTTGTTATTACCTATCCATTCTTTTTCTCCCTGATACATATATAAAATATTCTGACCGATCTCCATTACGCTATTCATGTCATGCGTATTAATGATTGTGGTCATATTATATTCTTCTGTTATCTCTTTAATCAGCAGATCAATCACTAAAGACGTTTGAGGATCAAGGCCGGAATTTGGCTCATCACAGAATAAATACTTAGGATTTAATACAATCGCCCGGGCAATACCAACTCTTTTTTTCATCCCTCCACTTACTTCTGCAGGATATTTTTTATTTGTATCTTTTAAATTTACCCTTTCCAGAACCTCATTTACCCTGTCAATTTTTTTCTTATTATCCCATTTAGTAAACATATCTAAAGGGAATTTTATATTTTGCTCCACCGTCATACTGTCAAATAAGGCCGATCCCTGAAATAACATCCCTATTTGTTGGCGCAATTCTTTTCTTTCTTCCTCAGGCATTGAGGTAAAGCTTTTACCATGATATAAAATTTCTCCGCTATCAACTTCAAATAAACCCACCATGCATTTTTGCAAAACAGTTTTACCACTGCCACTGGTACCAATAATTAAATTGGTTTTTCCCGTTTCCATAACAGCAGATACACCTTTTAGAATTTGTTTATCTCCGAATGCTTTACCTACATTTTTAATTTCGATCATTATAATAAAATTGCTGCCAAAATATAATCGGCAAATAAAATTAATATACAACTTGTAACAACAGCAGTGGTACTTGCCCTGCCTATTTCCAATGCACCGCCTTTTACGTTATAGCCATAAAATG
>JBBJOK010000064.1:0-6314 GCA_037721545.1 Chitinophagaceae bacterium | reverse complement strand
TGTCATGGTACTTGCCAGCCTGCCACCATAAATACCTAAAACCATTGCAAGAATAACCAACAAAGGAATAGTTATTAATGCTGCCAAAATTTTAGGCGCTACCAGGTAAGATTTTGTATTAATCCCCATTATTTCGAGTGCATCAATTTGTTCAGTAGATCTCATATTACCTAGTTCTCCGGCAATTTTACTGCCTACTACACCCGCTAATACAATACATACGAGGGTAGGTGCAAATTCGAGTATCACGGTATCCCTTACAATTTGTGCTAATGTTGATTTGGGAATTAGTGGGTTTGTTAACTGATAAGCCGTTTGAGCGGCACTTACTGCTCCCATAAATACTGAAATTATAGACACTATTCCTAATGATCCAATACCAATTTCAACACACTGATGCATTAATTCTTTCCAATACATTTTAAAATTTTCAGGCTTGGTAAACATGCCTTTAATTAATAAAATGTATTCACCAAATAGTTTAAAAAATTTCATTATTTTATTTTATTGATAAATGTTAGTTATCCCTGTTTACTTTTTTAAATTTTTTCCACCACCGAGACTGTTGTACTATCTTTTCTGTTTCATAATTTCCTTTTATCTGCGCATCAATTACTGCAATTAAAACCATATTAAATATACTACGTACCTGGCTGCCAAGTTGTAAAATATGAACAGGCTTTCGCAACCCTAGTAAAATCGGGCCTATTGCATCAGCTCCGCCAATTTCCTGCAATAGATTATACGCAACATTGCCTGCCGCCAGATTGGGGAATATCAAAGTATTTACATCCTGATTAACCAATTCGCTAAATGGATAATTGTCTTTTATTATTTCCTTATTAAAAGCAACATTGGCCTGAACTTCTCCATCAACAATAAGTGTCGGATCTTTTTGTTTAACAATTTCTCTGGCAGTAGCTACCAGCTTTGCTTCAGGAGAATTACTGCTTCCGAAATTTGAATAACTCAACATTGCAATGCAGGGTGTAATACCAAAATGCTTTACTTCTTTAGCAACCAAAAGGGTTATATCAGCTAATTCTTCTGCTGTAGGATTGAAGTTCACTGTTGTATCGGCAAGAAAGAGCGGCCCTCTTTTTGTCATTATTATATACATTCCCGCAACTTTTTTGGCTTCATCTTCCAGGCCAATAATTTGTAAAGCGGGCTTAATCGTATCCGGATAATTTTTAGAAAGCCCGGATATCATGGCATCAGCATCCCCGGTTTCCACCATCATACAACCATAATAATTGCGGTCCCTCATTATTTTTTTTGCTTCATAAAAATTAAATCCTTTTCGTTGTCTTTTCTTAAAAAAAAGTTCGCCATATTCCACACGCTTTGTAATCATGGCATCACTATTAGGATCAATTATAGGAATTCCCTCCAATTCTATCCCGTTTGCCAGTGCGATTTTTTTGATCCTGATCTCATCCCCCAATAAAATTGGGTATGCTATCCCCTCTTCCTGCACAAGCTGTGCTGTCTTTAATATTTTTTGATTATCTGCTTCCGCAAACACAACTCTTTTCGGTTGTTTTCTAGCTTTATTACCAATGATTCGTAATAATTGATTATCTATTCCTAATCTTCTATTAAGATCAACCTTATATGCTTCCCAATCGGTAATAGGATATTTTGCAACACCGCTATCTATTGCAGCTTTAGCCACTGCGGGTGCTACAGCTGATAACAGCCTGTTATCAACGGGTTTGGGAATAATATAATCCGCGCCAAATACCAATGTCTTTTCTTTGTATGCCATAGTAACCATATCCGGAACAGGCGATTTGGCTAAATCAGCCAACGCTTTAACCGCTGCCAGTTTCATAGCTTCATTTATTTGTGTGGCTCTCACATCCAATGCGCCACGAAATATATATGGAAAGCCAAGAACATTGTTTACCTGGTTAGGAAAATCACTGCGGCCTGTTGCCATGATAATATCTTTGCGGGCACTAACCGCTACATCATAAGCTATCTCGGGATCAGGATTTGCCATAGCAAAAACAATGGGATTTTTTGCCATGCTTTTAACCATTTCTACGGTAACAACATTTCCAGAACTAAGGCCGATAAAAACATCTGCATCTTTCATTGCCTCAACTAACGTTAATTCTATATTTCGGGATGTAACAAATTGAATTTTATTTTCATCCAAATCAGTTCTATCTGCATGCAATACGCCAGTTCTATCAAACATTTCAAAATTTTCTGGCTTTGCACCTAAAGCCTGATATAAACGAACGCAAGCCATAGCAGCAGCGCCAGCACCATTAACTACAAATCTTACTTTGTCAATTTTTTTCTTTTGAATTTCCAGTGCGTTTAAAAGTG
Source organism: Chitinophagaceae bacterium (assembly GCA_037721545.1). Taxonomy (GTDB): domain Bacteria; phylum Bacteroidota; class Bacteroidia; order Chitinophagales; family Chitinophagaceae; genus Ginsengibacter. Next base: position 3,971 of record JBBJOK010000064.1, on the reverse strand, counting down.
CAGCAGCGCTAATAATTGCTGTGCCATGCTGATCATCGTGCATCACAGGAATATTCATCTGCTCCCTTAATTTCTTTTCAATATAAAAACATTCAGGCGCTTTTATGTCTTCCAGGTTTATACCTCCAAAGGTTGGTTCTAAAGATTTTACTATTTGAACAAATTTTTCCGGATCTTTTTCATTTATTTCAATATCAAATACATCAATGTCCGCAAATATTTTAAACAATACCCCTTTACCTTCCATCACCGGCTTACCAGCTTCGGGGCCAATATCACCTAAACCTAACACTGCTGTACCATTACTTATAACAGCTACCAGGTTTCCTTTGGAAGTATATTTATATACAGCTTCAGGGTTTGCATGAATTTCCATACAGGGTACCGCCACACCCGGGGAATATGCCAGTGAAAGGTCTCTTTGGGTTTTAGTTGGTTTGGAAGGGATTACCTCAATCTTCCCAGGCCTGCCATTTGAATGATAATCTAATGCCTCTTGTTTTCGAACGTCCTTTTTCATACTTTTTTATTCAGCCGACAATTTTAATCGAGAGTTGCCCTTTGATTTTATAAAGATATTACATTTCACAGGTCTATTGTTTGGGATTTAGCCTCAGTTTCAACTGATACTGCAAGCCATGCCATCATTGCCATACCGGTTTCAATAGCACTTTCATCAATATTAAATTTTGGAGTATGAACGCCTGCTACAATCCCTTTTGAAATGTTACCCACACCTAACCGGTAAAAGCATGCTGGTATTTCGTGTGAATAATATGCAAAGTCTTCAGCACCCATTCTTAATTCTGTCTCTTCAATATTTTCTACACCCATGTATTCTGATGCTTTGAGCCATGCCTCAGAAGTTAGAACTTGATTATTTAATACAAATGGATAACCCACATCAATATTAATATCAATATCAGCTCCCATTGCATGAACAAGTTGCTCACTGTGTTTTTTTATAAGATCATGCGCTCTAAAACGCCAAACTTCGTTCATTGCTCTGAAAGTGCCCATCAATTTAACTTCAGAGGGAATTACATTAGTTGTATGCCCGCCCTGAAATGATGTAATTGAGAGAACAGATGGATTGAACGGATCATTATTTCTGCTGATTAATTGCTGCAATGAAACAATTAACTGCGATGCTATTAAAATCGTATCTGATGTAAGATGAGGTGACGCAGCATGGCCGCCCTTACCTTTTATTGTAATATAGATTTCGTCTGCACTTGCCATTACCATTCCGCTTCTGAAACTTAATTTTCCCACTGCAAGTCCGGGGTGAACATGCAACGCAAAGATTGCTTGTGGTTTTGGATCTTTAAGCACCCCTTCTTTTATCATTATACTTGCACCGCCAGGGTTTCTTTCTTCCCCCGGTTGAAAAATAAATTTCACTGTCCCTTCCCAATCGCTTTTTATTGATTGTAAAATTTTTGCTGCGCCAAGTAAACAGGTGCTGTGCACATCATGTCCGCAGGCGTGCATTATACCTACATTTTGCGACTTATACTCAATATCATTTTCTTCTGTAATAGGGAGTGCATCTATATCTGCACGAAGGGCAATTATTCTTTTTTGAGGATTGTTGCCTTTTATCAAACCTACAATTCCGGTAGTGGCAAGCACTTTGTATTCAATGCCGAATTCAGTTAATTTTTTTTGAATAAATTCTGAGGTTTTAAATTCTTTATAACTTAATTCAGGATGTGCATGCAAGTGATGACGGATCTCTATAAACTCTGTTGAATATTCCCTGGCTAATTTTTTTATTTTGTGTTTGATCATGCAATTATTTTAATCTCTCTGCATTGCTTAATATCATCAAAAATAAAAAAGAGTTTCGCTAAATGAAACTCTTTTCTTTATAATAAGATTTATTAGACTCTTAATTATCCTCTTCCCTGGGTTCTTTTTCAGGCTTCAGCTCAATCCGCTGAGATAGCGTATAAATAGATATGCCACCCAACATGCGGCTAATCTGTTTTTTATAAAGCTCTGCCTCCTGCCTCGTTACAAAATTTCCGAATGTTAATTTTACATAAGGAGCCTGGTAAAACATATAAGGTTTATGCTCAGGAAATTTTTGTAATAGTTGAGTTCTTGTCTTCATAGCTAACTCCCTGTCGTTAGTACTTAATACCTGTAAACGATAACCCATTCCTGACCTTGCATTAGATCTAATGATAGCTGCATTTAATTCTGCTTCTTTTCTTGCCAAAATATTAAGTCGATAATCTTTATGTATAACAACAGCGTAGGGATTTGTGCTGTCGGCTTGTGCAAAGGAAGGGAAACCTGTAAAAATGAATATTAAAAAGAAAAGTGTTTTCATAATCTGATCCTGACTTGGCAAAAATGATACCATTCGTAAGAGAAAGATGAAAAACGGTTTAAAATGGTTGTACGCTAACACATATCTGAGAGTTCACTATTTTTATATTGCATCACACCAAAACTTATGCTTGAATTAAATTTTGAACCATTTCCCATTATTGTAACAGATAGATTAGTTCTGAGAAAAATTTCTATGAACGATGTAGAAGATGTGTTTGAATTACGAACGAACGAAGAGGCAATGAAATATATTAATAGGCCACGGCCCAAATCGATTGCTGAAGTTGAGGAACTGATAACTAAGATGAATGATATTTCTGCTCGTATTAACTGGGCAATTACTTTAAAAACTGAAGATAGGATTATTGGCATAATCGGTTATCATATCATTGAAAAAACAAACTACCGTGCGGAGATTGGCTATATGCTTCATCCAAAATACTGGAACACTGGTATGATGAGTGAAGCAATTTCAGGAGTGATAAATTATGGTTTTACCAACATGGGACTTCATAGCATTGAAGCGAGAATTAACCCAGCCAATACGCAATCTTCCAAAATACTTTTAAAACATTCTTTTAATAAAGAAGGATACTTTAAAGAAAATTTTTTCTTTGATGGAGTTTTTATGGATAGTGAGATTTATTCGTTATTGAAGAGTAGGGTTTAAAATTGTTTTTTTGTTATTGTAAATCAACAAAAATATTAAGAGAAGAAATAAAAGATTAATACCCACTCTTAGCCCCACCAATATTTTCTATAGGATGCCAGGTGGTTTTTATTTCCTGTGTATCCATTATTAAATAAGGTGACTGTCCATTATCTGTAAGCCAGGTTATTTTATTGTAGAGCACCACACGTTTTAGGTTAAGCGATGCTTTTTCCTGTATCATTTTTTGTGTGTCTGCATCATTTTCGCAAAACACCAAAGCATTCACATCCATATGGTCAGCAAAGTAAGGAGCTAATTCAGCAATTTTACCCGTAAGAATATTTACCACACCCCCGGGAACATCAGAAGAATTAAGTACTTCGGCCAACGTTACCGCACATAAAGGCTTTGTATAAGAAGCAAGAACAATGCATGTATTACCTCCTGCAATTACCGGGGCAATTACTGAAACCAGACCCAGTAAGGAACTACCCTGTGGCGCAATGATGGACACAACGCCTGTTGGTTCAGGCACAGAAAAATTGAAATGCGAAGATGCAACAGGATTTACAGCACTGTACAACTGCTGAAATTTATCGCACCAGCCGGCATAATAAATTAACCTGTCAATTGAAAGCAAGACTTCATTTTCAGCTTCTTCTTTTGTTGCATCTTGTTTTATGAGTTCATCAATAAATTGTGCTTTTCTGCCTTCGAGCATTTCTGCAATGCGATATAATATTTGTCCACGGTTGAATGCTGCTCTTGTACCCCAGTCTCCAAATGCATTTCGTGCAGCCACTACAGCTTCTCTAAAATCTTTGCGTGAGCTAAGGCAAACATTGGCAAGTTTTTCATTGTCACTATTTTCTGCAATGTAATATCTACCTGATTCTGTTCTGGGGAATTTTCCTCCTATATAAATTTTATAAGTCTTTAAAATTTCCAAACGTTTTTTAGACATACCATTGCTCTG
>JBBJOK010000387.1:0-2993 GCA_037721545.1 Chitinophagaceae bacterium | reverse complement strand
TTGCAAGGTGGCTAGATACAAATAAAACAGGAGAGCTTCTTACATTGATTTTAAAATCTGATGAGAATAAAGAGAAATTGTAATCAATTACATATGTAAGCAACTGATTTAATTTTTATCTGATCAATATTTTTTATCTTAATAAACATTGTCACATGACCCTCACAACCTTTAAAGAAAGTTTATTAAACAGCGAGCCCCCTGAAATTGCTTCTGTGTATTTAAGGTCATTATGGTACGATGCAAAAGGTGAATGGGATAAATCTCATAAAATTATACAGGATGTTGAAGATAAAAACGCATCGTGGATACATGCATATTTGCACCGCAAAGAAGGCGATATAGGAAATGCGGATTATTGGTACAATAAGACTTCTAAAAAACGACCAACTGTTTCTTTGGAAAAAGAATGGGAAGAAATAGTAAACGCTTTACTATGAAATCGGAACTTAGCTATCAAAAAAAATCAAAGCGATTTTTCATAATATTTATTACGAAGTATCTCAAACTTATTTCTTAATTCAACAGAAAGAAGTTCTATACTGTTCCCGTTAAATGATGGGATAGGTTTTGAATGCGTAGGATTAATAAAATTAACATTGCCATCCCACTTATCTTTAAATCTCTGTGGTGCATCATTCACCATTTTTAAAAACTGCTCAGTAAACTTTTGCTGCTGATCTATTTCTATATTCATGGATGTTTAAAAGGTTATGCTTGAAGGTAAGGTAATAAAGCGGGATAAATAATATAATTACTTTTGATGTTCTACATTGCCTTTCATCTCTTCTATTTGCTGGCGGGTGCCTAATACTATTACTTTCATTTTGGTGTTGATCAATGTTTCTTCCGGCGGATTTATAATGAATTTACCTTCCGCATCTTTAATACCGATGCAGTTAACACCTGTTTTTCTCCACGACATTATTTTCTGAAGTGTTTTATCTTTTAATTCATCAGGCAGCGTTTCATATCCCACAGATTCCAGGTGAATGGATTCTCCTTCTTCCCCTGATAAATAATCAATAAACTCAATTACATCGGGTTTTGAAACAAGGGTAGCCATATGCGTTCCGCCAATTTTATCAGGTGATATAACACTATCTGCCCCCGCTTTTTTAAGTTTTGTGGCAGAGCCAGGCGTGGATGAACGGCTTATTATCTGTATAGTATTGCTTAACGATCTTGCTGATAAAACGATGTATACATTATCGGCATCTTCAGGCAAGGCTGTGATTAATGCTTTGGCTCTTTCAATTCCGGCACTTGATAAAACCTCATCATCAGTGGCGTCTCCCTTGATATACAATATCTCATCCCTTTTTAATAAACCCTGTTCAATAAGTTCCTCGTTGGCTTCTATCACCACAAATTTTACTTTGTTGTTATTTAATATTTTTGCCGCCTGCTTGCCATTTCGGCCATAGCCACATATAATTACATGATCTTTTAATTCTTTGATGGTAGACATAATTTTGCGGTTTTTAAAAATTTATTCATTTCTCCATCCACAACATATCGGGTAAGCTTTGCGATTGAATACGCAAAGGTGGCAAAACTTGAAACGATCAAGATTATATTAAAGATCTTGCCCGCATTACTTAGTGCATGTACTTCACGATAACCTACGGTTGTTATAGTTATTATGGTCATATATAGTGCATCCAGCAGGTTGAAGTTTTCTATCAACATAAAGCCTGTAACACCTGTTACTATAATGAGAGCAATAATCAGCAAAGGGAGAAATATATCATAAGTCTTTATTCTTATATTTTTTATCAACATGCGCTTTGCCATGCTATCAAGGTATGAAACTTTTTCATTTTGTTAATCCTTATTAATTCTTATACATTTAATAAGCTGTAATTTTATAAGGACTGGTATAATTATAAGAAGAAACACAAACAGTAAAGACAGATACTATGTCCCGCCCAATTAAAAAGAATAATAATTTATTATCCTTGTTTAAAGATGTGATCCTAATCATTATCGGCATTGTTTCGGCCGGTTTTGGTATCAACGGTTTTTTGCTATCAAGTCGTTTTATTGATGGAGGAATTACCGGGATTTCTATGCTAATTACTGAAGTTTTTGGGTTTCCTATTTCTATATTGCTGGCATTGCTAAATCTGCCATTTATTATAATTGGATACAAGCGCATAGGCCCCAGGTTTGCTTTAAAAACTTCATTGGCAATTTTAGGGCTGGCATTGTGTTTGGCTTTTATGCCATATCCTGATGTTACGCCTGATAAATTACTCACTGCAATTTTTGGCGGTTTTTTTATTGGTACCGGAATAGGGCTTGCCATGCGGGGAGGTGCTGTGCTTGATGGAACAGAAATAGCTGCCGTATTACTAAGCAAAAGCTCAGCAATTTTAAAAGTGAGCGATGTAATTTTATTATTTAATGTATTAATTTTTACTGCTGCTCTTTTCTTTCTTGGTGTAGAACCTGCACTTTATTCTATCATAACCTATTTTGCTGCATCTAAAATGATTGATTATGTATTAAATGGAATTGAAGAATATACTGGTGTAACAATCATTTCAGATTATAATGATGAAATAAAAGATATGATAATTAAAAAGCTTCATCATGGAATTACAATATATACAGGATCAAGCGGACATGGAAGACATGGTGAAAAGCGTTTGGAAAAAGATATTCTTTATACAATTATTACAAGGCTGGAGGTTAGAAATTTACAAAATGAGATAAATAAGATTGACCCAGATGCGGTAGTTATTAACCAGAGCATAAACAGTATAAAAGGAGGGATCGTTAAAAAGAGAGCCTTGCATTAAGATCCGCCATGCAGATATCTAACTTTTTTGTTGATGATATCTCTTAACATTTTCTGATCCTAAAAGTTTGGATTTGGATATTCCCAAATACTTAAAGTTCCTCTTGCAGGTATGGGGTTATCAAATTGTAGATGATCTTCCAGTATCCATGCATACCTTCCTTCTGAATAATCACCAAAAGCTTTT
>JBBJOK010000386.1:0-2996 GCA_037721545.1 Chitinophagaceae bacterium | reverse complement strand
ATCTTATAGGGCTTGCATTTGATGGTAACTACGAAGCATTAAGTCATAAAATTGCTTTTGATAAGGACCTTAACCGTACTATTAATGTAGATGTGCGTTATGTGCTTTGGTGCGTTGATAAATTAGGCGGAGCAAAAAATATAATAAATGAATTAAAGCTGGTTAGGTAAACCCTCTAAATCTCCCTAAAGGGAGACTTTGAAAACCTTTTGCAATTTGCAGAGGGTTTTTTTGTTTAAGTAAATCTATAGATTTGTATAATGGAAAAAACAAACCGAATTGCTTTGCTGGTTGATGGCGATAATGCACAACCAAAATTACTGACCCTTGTTTTGGAAGAAGCTTCTAAATATGGGAAAGTTACTATACGCAGGGTGTATGGAGACTGGACAACACCGCACATGAACGCCTGGAAAGGACAATTAAATGAAATGGCTTTTAATCCCATTCAAAAATTTTCTTACACAGCAGGTAAAAATTCTACTGATAGTGCGTTAATAATTGATGCGATGGATATTTTGCATGATAATTTAGTAGATGGATTTTGCATCGTTAGCAGCGATAGTGATTATACCGGCTTGGCAAAGCGGATAAGAGAGGATGGTGTATTTGTTATGGGAATAGGTGAGAAAAAAACGCCGAATGCATTTGTGAAATCCTGCGAAATTTTTACTCATGTTGAAAACCTGGAACCTAAAATTGAACATGTAGAAAAAAAGGTAGTTGATAAAAAAGAAAAAGTTTCTGTTGATACAAGGCTTATCAATAAAGCCTTTGATATGAGTGCTAATGAAACCAATGAAGCCCATGTTTCTACAATGGGGTTGAACTTAAGAAAATTAGATCCCAGTTTTGATGTAAGAACGTATGGTTTTAAAACGCTTACTCAATTTTTTTCAAAGTTGCGGGATTTTGTTGTTGTAGATAATATTGTGAACGGCAAGAATAACCCATTGATAAGAAGGAAATAATTAAATTACTTTTTAAAAGGGAAAGTTTTCGCCATGTATCTCATGATATTATCGATCATATTTTCTGCGGAAATATCCCCTCTTACATCCTGATCCTGTCTCCATCTTAATTTGCCCGTATCATCATGTAAGGTAAGTCCAACATGAATTTTGTTAGAAGCAGCAAGTGGTAAGCCTGTTATACCGTTTACAAGAGTTGCAGTTTCCTGTGCCCGGGGTTTCTTCATGTAAACTTCTCCGGAAATAACTGCATCTACACCGAGTAATAAACAAAGCTGCTCACTGGTTTTTAATTTTAATGAATCGCCCCATCGTGCCTTTGCAAGGAGTTCTCTTGTTGTCATAAGATTCTGGAAAACTACATTATATCTGCCCGGTTTTCTTAAGAACCAAATGTAAAGTGATTGTTGATACCTGTACCTGCTGATCTCCGCCGCTCTAATTAAACTTTCAACACTTACTCCATTTAATAGCCTGCTTGTATCAATAAAAACTGAGAAAGGAAGTATCGCAACGGTTTTGGTAGCAGTGTCTTTTTCTGTTGCAAAGCTGTTCCCTGCAAATAAACTGCACGTAAAAATTATTACTGCTAAACCAGTTTTTAAACTTTTAATTTTCATAACAATATTATTTTGCGTCTTTCCATCCCCATAAATACCTGCAGGCATAAGTACGGTAAGGAGACCATTTAGAAGATATTTCCAGCATCCTTTCTTTCATTAATTTTTTATTTGAACTATCCAGCTTATACAATTTTGTTATTGCCTGCTGAATACCCAGGTCATCTACAGCAAATACATCTTCCCTACCTAAAGTGAACATCAATATCATTTCAACTGTCCATTTGCCAACACCTTTTATTTGCGTAAGAAGCTCAATAATTGCTTCATTTTTCATTTTATTTATGCGGGCATCCGTTAGTTTATTATCAACAAAAAACCTGCAAACATTATGTACATAGCCTGCCTTAGCATTTGAAAAACCAATGCTGCGGAATTTTTCAACCGGTGTTTCCAATATGTCTTTTGGTGTTGGTTCTTTTGTTCCATACAAATCTAAAAACCGCTTAAATATAACCTTTGCAACCTTGGTACTTAATTGTTGACTGATTATCGATGAACATAAATGCAGGTAAATTTTTTTTCTGGGTGCCAATACAAAAGGCTCCTGCAACTCAAGAATTTTTTTAAACTTTTTATCTTTTGATAAATGCTTGATATGCTCCATTTACAGGGAAAGATTTAATAGTTTTATTTAAAGAAACAGATAAGCATTCAGTAAAAGGGGGTTCGTAACAAAAAGGGCTTACATGATTAACTAATGATCTTTGCTGTTAATTTATATCCCAACTAATATTTCCCGTTTTTTCATCTTTTAAAATTATACCCATCTTACTCAGCTGATTTCTAATTTTATCGGAGGTTGCAAAGTCTTTATTTGTCCTCGCTTCTTTTCTTATATCAATCAATAATTCCATTACACTATTTAATACCTGATTGTTTTCTTTTGAATTTTTTAATCCAAGAATATCTTCCATCCAGAGTTTAAAAGAATTTTTTATCAAGTGAAAAGTGTTTTCAGAAATTGCTTGTGCACTTATATGCCCATCTTTAATACCATTGATTATTGGGACTAACTCAAAAAGATTTGCAAGCACCTTTGCCGTATTAAAATCATCATTCATAAAATCATCAAGCTCAGCAATGAGTTTGACAATTTTATCATTAAGCTCTTTATCTACATTATCAGTTCTCAATTGTTCATTGTTCATTGATAACGTCTTCAATACTTCATATCCTTCCCATAATCTTTTCAGCCCTTTTTCCGCCGCTACCAACGCTTCACTGCTAAAATCTAATGTGCTGCGATATTGAGTTTGCAGTATAAAGAACCTTACGGTCATTGGGCTAAAAGCCTGGGAAAGCAATGGATGATCCCCGCTAAACATTTCAGTAAGTTTGATAACATTATTATAACTCTTACCCATTTTTTTTCCTCCAATGGTTATCATGTTATTGTGTAGCC
>JBBJOK010000385.1:1550-2997 GCA_037721545.1 Chitinophagaceae bacterium | reverse complement strand
GATAATTATTCTCCAACGCATACTCGTAAATCTTCTTCCATTCATTTCCAACAATAGCAGCTATTAACAATAATAATGTTGATTTTGGCTGATGAAAATTGGTGATAATACCTTTGGCAATCTTCAAATCATATCCCGGTGCAATTAGTATTTGTGTTTTGGTTAATATTCCCTGTAAACCGTGATTATTTATCCAATCATACAAATGAGTCAAGGCTTCTTTTGCACTCACCCGTTTTAATTCTATTTCGTAAGGATCCCACTGTTTTATGCTTAATTCCTCAGGTGAAATATCCTTGTTTTCAACTATTTTAATTCCCATCCAATAAAGGCTTTCAATAGTTCTTAGCGAAGTTGTGCCTACTGCCACAATAGTTTTCTCTGCATATTCAATAATTTGTTTGATGGCATTTGCCGATATATCAACGTACTCTGCATGCATTTCATGTTCGTCCATCTTTTCGGTTTTAACAGGCTTGAAAGTGCCGGCACCCACATGCAGCGTTACAAACTCTTTCTCAATATTCTTTTTTTCGAGTCTATTAAATATACTTTCGGTAAAATGAAGCCCGGCAGTTGGGGCAGCAACAGACCCATTATTTTTTGCATAAATAGTTTGATACCGGTCTTTATCATCTTCCTCAGTTTGCCGGTGCAGGTAGGGCGGAAGAGGCAGTTCACCGGCAAGATGAAGTACCTCGGCAAATGATATATCTTGCTGCCAGCTCAGTTCAATAACAAAACAATCCTTTAGCCTGTCAGCTATTGCTGCTTCAATTACAATTTCAACATTGTCTTTTTTTAAACTTTTATAAAGCTTCATGCCATGCTTCCACTTTCCTGCGCCGCCAATTAAACACTTCCAAAAAACCTTACCTTTTTGCAGCATTGCTGTTGTAATGTCTTTATAGTCAACAAATGGTTCAAGGCAAAAAATTTCAATAACAGCTCCCGTAGGTTTTTGAAAGAGCAATCTTGCTTCAACAACTTTTGTATTATTAAATATTAGTAAAGTATCGGGCGGAAGATATTGATGGAGGTTCTTATAAATATCGCTTTCAATTTTTCCTTTTTTATAAACCAGCAACTTGCTTGCATCTCTTTCTGCTAAAGGATATTGGGCAATTTTATTATCGGGCAAATCGTAGGAGAAGTCGTGAATAGAAAGGTACTTTGGATGCATGATACTCCCTTGCATTTAAACCATAAGGATGGTGCAAAGCTATAGATTGCAGCGCGGAAAGTTCAGTTTTAAAAATTCCTTTTTTCTTTCCTGACAACCAATTTTAGTCCGCTCCAAACGTCCGTTACAGCACATACTTTTACATCTACGAAAATAGATTTAAGTGCAATTTCCCTTATTACATCTTCAGTAATTTCTGTTGAAATCTTAGCTGACTTTTTATACCAGGAAATCCAAATAATAGTGGTGGGTTTAATATCAGAT
>JBBJOK010000385.1:0-1450 GCA_037721545.1 Chitinophagaceae bacterium | reverse complement strand
GTCTTTAAAGTGGGAAATTGTGTTAATTTGTGTTAGTTAATGGTAATTTATTAATCTTTCTAAAAAATGTCCACCTTTTTCGGCGAATATGAAGCTACTGTGGATGCGAAAGGTCGCTTCCTTTTGCCAGGTGGCTTTAAAAAACAATTGCCGGAAGGTGAAAACAAATTTGTCATTAACCGGGGTTTTGAAAAGTGTCTCACTTTATACCCCATAAAAAGTTGGGAGCCCATTGTCCAGGAATTTTTATTAAAAAATGAATTCGATAAAAATGTCAGAGACTTCCGTCGCCAGTTTTTTGGTGGTGCTACCGAAGTGGAACTGGATACAGCCGGAAGATTGCTGTTACCTCAAACATTGAAGGAATATGCAAACTTAACCAAAGATATTATACTGGTTGCAGCCCTTAATAGTATTGAAATATGGGATGCAGAAAAATATAAAAAGCTCTTTGAAGATATTTCGCCTGAGGCATACAGCAAATTGGCTGCCGAGGTGATGGGTAACAAAGGAGGAACTAACCTTTAAGTATGGAAGACAATCAGGCAACTGGTCATCATTCTTTCTCTTACCATGTTCCTGTTTTGTTATCTGAAACATTAGATGCGTTACAGGTAAAACCTAACGGCGTTTATGTGGATTGCACATTTGGTGGCGGCGGTCATAGCAAAGCGATTTTAGAAAGGTTGAACGGGAATGGAAAATTGATTGCATTTGACCAGGATGAAGATGCAGCCAGGAACCTGACTGAAGATGAAAGGGTATTGTTTGTTCCTTACAACTTTCGACACCTGCAACGTTTCCTAAGGCTTCATCAGTACCTGCAGGTGGATGGGATACTTGCTGATCTTGGCGTAAGCAGTCATCAGTTTGATGAAAGTGAAAGAGGTTTTTCTACCCGCTTTGAAGGTCCCCTTGACATGCGAATGGATCAGCGACAGGATGTGACCGCTTCGGAGGTTTTAAAGCAATACAGCGAGCAGCAATTGCATAAGCTGTTTGAGCAATACGGCGAAGTAACCAATTCAAAAACACTGGCAAAGTTAATTGTGCAACAACGCAATCAAATGCCTTTACAAACTATAGCGCATTTGAAAGCAATGATTAGTTCTGTTATAAAAGGCAATCCAAACAAATATTTAGCGCAGGTTTTCCAGGCGTTGCGTATTGTAGTAAATGATGAAATGGGTGCACTTAAGGAAATGCTTGAACAAACTCCGGCACTTTTAAAACCTGGTGGACGAATAGCGGTCATTTCCTTTCATTCAATAGAAGACAGGATTGTAAAGAACTTCTTCAGGCAGGGCACTTTGGAAGAGCAACAGGAAAACCCCTTGTTGCCGGACGAGCGAAAAAGTGAGTTGAAGATAATTACGAAGAAACCAATAACAGCAAGCGACGAAGAATTAAAAAGAAACCCTCGTAGCCGAAGTGCAAAGCTGCGGGTGGC
>JBBJOK010000384.1:0-2998 GCA_037721545.1 Chitinophagaceae bacterium | reverse complement strand
CTCAAATTACGTTAAATAGCTATTGTAAGTTTGTAAAACCGTTAATTAAGGAATATTTAATTACATAAAAATGTATGGGGAACATTTTTTTACTTTTCCAGTTAGGTACTCCTTTTTCATTTAAAAATCTGAAAGCTTTCAATTATCTTAATAATGTTATTGTTCCTTTTTGCATAATTTTTTTATTTTGATAATCTAATCCTTCAATCATCCAAATATATACCCCCACATCCTGTGGAAGACCTTTAAACTTACCATCCCAACCTTTTTTCGCTTCTAACGATGAAAATATAATTTGCCCCCAGCGATTGAAAACCCTAAAATAATTTATTTGTTTTATTCCGATTGGGATTATGTTAAAAACATCATTTTTCCCATCTGCGTTTGGTGTAAATGCATTTGGTACATATAGGCCTGGTTGATTTTTATAAACGGTTACACTTAATGTATCAGATGCAAAACAACCTCGTGCATTGCTAATAGTTACTGTATAATTAATATTGCCTGGAGTATTTATTGTAGCTATTGGGTTTGGTATTGTAGCATTATTTAAGAATGATGATGGAGACCATAAATAAAATTCTCCTCCAGTAGCATTTAATTGTAATGGTTGATTTACCAGTATGGAAGTATCCCTTGTACCTGCATTCGCAATTATTTTTTGAACAATAATAGAAACCGTATCAAATGCAGGTTTTTCACAACCAAAGGTATCTCTTACAGCAACTATATATCGTACATTTCTGTCCGGTTTTGATATTGGGTCGGCTATATTAGGATTATTTAAAAATGAAGCAGGTGACCATGTATAAATGCTTCCTCCCGAAATATTTAATTGGATGCTTTGCCCTAAACAAATAATAGTATCCCTTGTCGCAATGGGGGATGGTATGGGGGCCACTTTCACAATAATTGAGTCCGTAGATTGACATTTGCCTACTTTGCCAGTAACATAATATTTGGTAGTTACTGGGGGGGTCGCAATAGGGTTTTTAACCATATTATTACTTAACATTATTGACGGTGACCATTGATAAAACAAGGCATCGCTTATAGAATTAAGTTGAACTCCATCTCCCAGGCAAATGCCCGTATCCTTACCAGCATCAATAGTTACCCTTTGTATTACATTTACAAATACTGAATCGAATGCTTTGCAACCGAAACTATCTGTTAGTGCAGCATAATAGGTAGTTGGAACATCAGGACTTACTAATGGAGATTGATTATATTGATCGTTAATATTATAATTAGGGGTCCAAACGATAGTGCCATTTCCTAAAGCATTTAATTGCAAAGTATCAATTGAGCATATGAGAGTATCATTGGTAATCTGTAAAGGAGCTTTATCTGTGATTTTAATTGAAGAAGAAAAACTTGCCATACACCCTTTAGTATTGGTAATGCTAAGTGTAACTTTATAAATCCCAAAAGCAGGATAAGTATATTTTGGATTTTGGGAAGAAGATGTATCTGTTGTGGATGAAGGATCTCCAAAATCCCAAAACCATGTATTTACATTTCCAAAATTTGATTTAGAAATATCTGTGAACTGAATATTTTTACATTGAATCTGATTACCAAAGGCAGGGAAAAGTCCTGGATAAATATATGCTAATGCTGCAGCGGAATCCTGACACCCTGCTGTACCTTTCGCTTTTAATTTTATTCTGTAAATCCCTGTATCAGTAAAAACGTGAGTAGGTGTTGGTGAGAAAGAAATATTATTGACCCCACTGGCTGGATTTCCAAAATCCCATTCGTAAGTGGTTCCCGGAAGAGTTGCGCTTTCATTTTTAAAAGTAATGGCATATCCATCACATGTGGAGTAATTTGGCTTAAGACTCGCAGCAGTAAGTTGGCAATTTCCTACGTCAATATGAATTTCTTTTCTTGTGGAGCCGATAAGAACTCCTCCTCTATATTCATTTGCAGTAACGGCCACAATATAAGTTCCAATGGAGTCTGGAGCAATACCTGAGATAATACCAGTAACCGGATTAATTATAATACCTGTCCCCATGGGATTCTTTCCTGAAAACCCTGGAGTATAGGGAATTATTGCATTTGGAATGTATGGAGGGGGAGGTAATATTGGCACAATGGGCTTTGATCCACTTAGAGAGTTATCTCCGCCTAAAATTCCAATAATTAAAGAATAACTTAAAGAATCTCTATCTGCATCAGTTGCACTAAAATCAAAACTAAAACGTGTATTCTTACAAATAATAGCAGTATCCTTTTGAGCAAAAACAGGGCTTGAATTATTCCTATAGACCGTTCCGTTAATAATGCCTGGAATTTTATTTGTGTAAGTTATGCCCACGCCATCTAAATCATACATATTAATAATCCCTAAAATTCTGCAACATCTTTGTATTGATAAAGTATACCCTGAAGTATTATTTGGCAAGTCTAATACCAAATCATATGTATCTATTTGATAGCAAACAGGAGGAGGTCTTACAATACATCTAAAATCACTTTTTTGTTGAATTTCAGATCTTATTAAAAGCATAGAATCTGTTTTAAAAAGTTGATTAGAAGCACCATCAAAAATGCCCAAATAAACATTTTGATCAGCTTGCTCCGGAACCCCACATCGCAAATATTGTTTTAACGTAATTCTATACTTTGAGGTATTAGGCGTGCTGCCATTTCCTAAGTATTCGTAATACATACACCCTCCTTTTAAATGAAATGCAAGCGAATACAAGTAAAATAGAGAAAACAATAAAATCAAAAACATTTTTTTCATCAACCTACTTATAAACTTTCAGGATAGACACCAAATTACGTCAAAAAGCTGTATTAATAATTGTAAAACAATAAGTTAAGAAATAATTAAGTGTTTATAAATAAGCGAAGAATAATTTTGCATTTTTCAGCTTGCTCTATCATCCCCATGTGACCTGCTTCTAAAATATTCACATGTGAAATTGAGGGTAAATAACACTGTTGTAAAGAGGACTGTAGCGGGATGGCATTGTCTTTTTCT
>JBBJOK010000383.1:0-3006 GCA_037721545.1 Chitinophagaceae bacterium | reverse complement strand
CTATAAGTGTACAGCCTGAACTGTTGCCGGGATATTTATATGTAGATGACAGCCCCTATTTAAAAAAATTGTATTTTACCATAAATTAACTCTTATGGCTGTTGAACCATGGCGTACCGGAACTATCATCCGTATTGTAGATGAAACATACAACACCAAACGATTTTGGATACAGGTTACTGAGTTGGAAAAGTTTGATTTTAAAGCGGGGCAGTTTGTTACGCTTGACTTACCTATTCATGAGCAAAAAAATAAACGCTGGCGAAGCTATTCTATAGCCAGCTGGCCTGATGGCACCAATGTTTTTGAATTACTGATTGTTTTATTAGATGGCGGCGCCGGTACAACCTATTTATTCAATGAAATGAGGGAAGGGAGTGAACTTACGCTGCGTGGACCGCAGGGTGTTTTTGTTCTACCGGAAATCATTGATAAAGATTTATTCTTTATCTGCACCGGTACAGGCATTGCGCCTTTCAGAAGTATGTTGAACTATATTCAATTGCATAATGTACCGCACCAAAATATGTATTTAATGTTTGGATGCAGAACGCAAAAAGATCTCTTATATCATGATGAAATGAAGGCGCTGGAAGGTAACTTGAAAGGATTTACCTATATGCCAACACTTAGTCGTGAAGATTGGGATGGACGAAAAGGTTATGTGCACAGCCTGTATGAAGAAATTTGCAAACAGAACACCGAGGCCTGTGAAGATATGCATGAACTTAAGCCTGCTAAATTTTATTTATGCGGATGGAAAGCAATGATTGATGATGCCAGGCAAAAAATAACTGCGCTTGGCTATGACAGGAAAGCAATTCATTTAGAATTATACGGGTAAACCTAATTAATAAGGGCTAAAAAATAAATTAAAATTATGAAAACCAGATCGCCTTTAAAAGGAATGGCTATTGCCTTTTTTGTTATCACAATAACTTTTTGGAATTTTTCAAGATTGGCAGGTAGTGAATGCATTAGAAATATTCACATAGTTACTTTACTGGTTTGTGGCGCTGCTATTGGAGTTTTTTTAGCCAATTTATTCTTATTGATACGAAATAAAACCTAACGCTTTTTGACTGGTATTTTTTTTAAATACACCTTTGCCTTAATACTTAAAAATATTTTAGATGGAAGAAAGACATAATGAAGCAACAACTAATCGCCCCGAAGGTGAGCGCCCGATAGATGCACCTGTAGTTTTAGTTAACATTCCTGAGTTTATTAAAAAAATAAAAAAGGAGAAAGCCTGGGATAAAAATGACCGCAATGCAATAACAGTTTTCAAGAGTGATAAACTGCGGATAATTCTTGTAGCTATGCATAAAAAAGCAGAAATGACCACGGAACGTCCTGAAAATATTTTTAGTTTACAGGTGATTAGTGGCAAAGTAAAACTAGATACTGCCGGAAAATCTTTTGATGTTAGTGAAGAAGACCTGCTTGTTCTGCATCCAAATATTACTTATAAAATAGTGGCTTTAAGAAAATCTGTTTTTCTGATGACGGTTGTGGAATGATTGCAGAGATACCATCCCTAAAATCATTGTTCTATTTTACCTTTTATTATTTCTTTTACATTGCTTAATGCAATTCTTTCTTGCGTCATTGTATCCCTGTCTCGTAAAGTAACCATGCTATCTTCTTTTGTTTGATGATCTATCGTTATACAAAATGGGGTACCAATTGCATCCATACGCCTGTAACGCTTACCTATTGCATCTTTTTCTTCATAAAAACATTGGAAAGATGATTTGCAATCATTCATTAATTGCCTGGCAATTTCAGGCAAGCCATCTTTTTTTAGCAACGGAAGAATAGCCAATTTGATAGGCGCTAGCTTTGCCGGAATCTTTAAAACAACACGGCTGTCTTCGGTTCCATCTTCTTTATTCCATTTTTGTTCTTCGTAAGCATTGCTTAAAATTGTAAGCACTAAACGGTCCAGACCAACAGATGTTTCCACCACGTACGGAATATAGTTGCCATAGGGTTTACCATCTTCTTTAAGGTCATTATCAAAATATTGCAATTTCTTTTTACTGAATTCCTGGTGACGGCTAAGGTCATAATCAGTTCTTGAATGAATACCTTCCAGTTCTTTCCAGCCAAAAGGGAAATCAAATTCTATATCAACCGCCGCATCAGCATAGTGTGCAAGCTTTACATGATCGTGAAATTTTAATTTTTGTGTAGGTATACCAATACTTTGATGCCATTTAAGTCTTTCTGCTTTCCAAAAGTTATACCATTCCATCTGGGTACCGGGGCGTACAAAAAATTGCATTTCCATTTGCTCAAATTCCCGCATGCGAAAAATAAATTGCCTTGCAACAATTTCATTTCTAAAAGCCTTGCCTGTTTGTGCAATACCAAAAGGAATTTTCATCCTTCCTGTTTTTTGCACATTCAAAAAGTTTACAAAAATTCCCTGGGCTGTTTCCGGACGTAAATAAATGGTATTGGCTTCTTCTGCAACACTTCCCATTTCTGTTGAGAACATTAAATTGAATTGGCGGATATCAGTCCAGTCACAGGCTTTACTAACACTGCATTTTATTTTGTTGTCTTCAATTAATTTTTTCAATCCCTCAAAATCATCAGCAGCTAAAAGCTTTTCCATTTCAGAAATTAAATTATCTGCTTTCTCTTTATCTCCTTTCTCTCCTTTTTCTCTTAGCGCATCTGCAAAACCTTCTATCAAATGATCAACTCTATACCTTTTGTTGCTGTCTTTATTATCGATCATAGGGTCGCTGAAACTATCTATATGTCCACTAGCTTTCCATGTTGTAGGATGCATAAAAATGGCGGCATCAATGCCCACAATATTTTCGTGCATCTGGGTCATGCTCTTCCACCAATAATCGCGGATATTCTTTTTTAGCTGTGCGCCATTTTGCCCATAATCATATACGGCACTTAATCCATCATAAATTTCGCTGGATTGAAAAATATAGCCATACTCTTTGCAATGTGCTATCAGTGCCGGAAAAATATTTG
>JBBJOK010000382.1:0-3009 GCA_037721545.1 Chitinophagaceae bacterium | reverse complement strand
TGCATAAAAGCGGCATAAAAAACATTGGTGTATTTAAAGCTATTGCCAATGACACTGCTATAGATAAGAAGATGTATATTTTTATTCCTTTTAAATCTTTAAAGCAATGGGGAAAATATTTGATTAACGCAAAAACAAATGACCCTGCCATTAACAGTAACAGCGAATATGCAAATGCTGCAAATGATAAACCTTTCTTTTCCCGGATGGAAACCATTTTTTTACAGGCTTTTAAATATATGCCTGCTCTATCAGCCTCTAAATTACTTTCACCAAAAAATGAACGGGTGTATGAACTGCGTAGCTATGAAAGCGGTAGTGATAAACTCTACAGAAATAAAGTGCACATGTTTAATGAAGGTGGTGAGATCGATCTTTTCGACAGGCTGGGCTTTAATGCAGTTTTTTATGGAGATGTAATTTATGGGGCTAAAATGCCGAACCTTATGTACATGACCTCATTCGAAAACAAGAAAGCCAGAGATGAACATTGGGCAGCATTTGGTAAAGACCCTGCATGGAAAACATTATCAGCCAAAAAAGAATATCAAAAAAATGTTTCTAAAATTGAGATCATATTTTTGAGGCCTACGGAATATTCGGAGCTGTAGGCTAGTTGTAAAAAATTAAACTTTCTTTGATATTGATTTGTGGCCTCGCCAGCACCATTGCCATGTATACTTATCAATCCTTCATAACAAACCTGTAAAACTAAAAGAATTGATTCCGTGCTACATTTTAATTATGATTTGGATTCTATAAATATTTACGATGGAAAAAATCTAATAAAAACAATACCTGCTATAGAAGAAAAATTTTCTATAAGCAAAGCAAACAAAGTAAATCAACTTATTATTAAAACAAAAGATGAAAGTGCCAGAGAGTCTGAAGGTGTATCATTAAAACTAAAATAAAGGTGAAGTATCAATCGGCAGTAATAATTAGGCTTAGATGTATAAAAGATAGTGTAATTACCAGAAAATAAAATGCGATCAGGAACTCCCTTAATAACAAAAAATGAATAACACAATTAATAATTATAAATGAAGAAACCATTCTTATTGATTACTGCCGTTATTGTATTTGCGACACCGCTTTTTGCACAAAAGGCTGCTTCATCAAAACCTAATATTATTTTTATTTATGCTGATGATTTAGGATATGGCGATCTTAGTTGCTATGGCGCTACCAGTGTAAAAACGCCACATATAGACAAGCTCGCAAAAAATGGAATAAAATTTACTGACGCACATAGCACTGCTGCCACTTGCACACCATCAAGATTTTCCATCCTTACAGGCAGTTACGCATTTAGAAACAATGCAGCCATACTTCCCGGCGATGCGCCTTTATTAATTCGGCCGGGTACGCCTACCTTACCCGGCATGTTACAGAAAGCAGGATATACAACTGGTGTGGTGGGTAAATGGCATCTTGGTTTAGGTGATGGAACAATTAACTGGAACACAGAGATCAAACCGGGACCAAAGGAAATTGGCTTTGACTACTCTTTTCTTATTCCGGCTACGCAAGACCGTGTGCCTTGTGTATTTGTGGAAAACGGTCGAGTTGTAAACTTAGATCCGAACGATCCTATCACCGTTAGTTACAATCAAATAGTTGGTGACGATCCTACCGGCTTGAATCATCCTGAAATGTTGAAAATAAAAGCTGACACTCAGCACAGCAATACCATTGTTAATGGCATAAGCCGCATTGGTTTTATGAGTGGCGGTAATGCTGCACGATGGAAGGATGAAGACTTCCCGGAAGTGTTGTTAAAAAAAGCAACAACATATATTACTGATAACAAAAGCAAACCCTTCTTCCTCTTTTTTTCTCTTTCCGATATTCATGTGCCCCGTGCCCCTCATCCTATGTTCAAAGGCAAGACATCAATGGGCAGAAGAGGTGATGATATTGTACAACTGGATTGGACAACCGGCGAACTGATGAAGGCCTTAGATAAGCTTGGGTTAACAAAAAACACACTAATAGTTTTCAGCAGTGATAACGGCCCCATTTTAAACGATGGTTATGATGACAACTCAGAAACCTTAGTGGGCAATCATAAACCTGCTGGTCCTTTTAACGGTGGAAAATACAGTGCTTACGAAGGAGGCACCAGAGTGCCAACAATCATACACTGGCCAGCAAAAATAAAACCGGGTGTAAGCAGCGCATTGGTAAACCAGGTTGATTTTTATGCTTCGTTTGCAAAGCTGACAGGTCAGCAACTAGGCTCAAATGAAGCGCCGGACAGTTATGATATATTACCAGCTTTGCTGGGCAAGTCAATGATTGGACGGCAAACAATGCTGGAAGAATCTTTCACACTGGCTGTACGAAACGGTAGCTGGAAATACATTGTCCCTCAAACGAAACCAACGCCGGTATGGCTTAAAGACAAAGATGTAGCAACAGGACTTTCAATAAGGGAGCAGCTATATAATTTAAAAACTGACAGGGCAGAGAAATATAATGTTATTGAGAAATATCCCGCAGAAGCTAAAAGGCTGAAACAAATATTAAAGGATATTGAAGTGCAGGGAACCCGGCCTGGTTATAAAAAATAAAAGATCGGTATGCGAAATAAAATCCACCAATAAAGAATTACCGGCATTATGAAGATTATTTTATTCATTCTATCACTAACTATCTTTTTTGCAACAACAGGTGCTGCACAAAATAATCGTGCAGTACAAAAAGCAAAGAAGCCCAATATCATTTTTATACTTACCGATGATTTAGGTTATGGCGACGTAGGTATTTTCTTTCAAAATGAAAGAAAAAAAACAAACGACCGAAGTGAACCCTGGATGGCTACACCACAACTTGATCAACTTGCCAGGCAAGGCGCCCGGCTCACTCAACACTATTGCGGGGCCCCGGTTTGCGCACCTGCCCGTTCATCACTTTTATCAGGCAAAAGCCAGGGACATGCCAATGTTCGGGACAATCAATTTGATAAGGCTTTGGAAGATAATCATACCATGGCTTCCACCCTTC
>JBBJOK010000381.1:0-3010 GCA_037721545.1 Chitinophagaceae bacterium | reverse complement strand
CATGATTTCATCCACTCCTCTTTTTACTTTTCCTGCATCTTTAACCTTAATTAAAAAGTTTGCAAAATTATTTGATAAGGTGATTTTTTCCTCATTTGGAGGTGCGTTTTTATACTGATTAAAAACAATGCTATAATCTTCTTCTGTTCCATTCACTAACATTGTTGCTGAAACTACACTTCCCAATTTACCTTTTGCATCAGCGCTATATTTTTTTGCAAGGCTGTAGGCATTTGCGGGATCGAGTTTCGTTAAGCCATCTAAAGCAGCTCCTGAAACGGAATAAGATGAATCATTTACATATTTCGTAAAAAGTGGAAGATACTTTTTATCATTTTGTTTTACCAATATCTCAAGTGACTTTGCTTTCACTCTTTTATTTGGGTCATCATTTACCATTTTCTCAATACGTGTCAAAACCTCCGGGGTTACAAGGGATTTATTCATATTATATTTATCCAAAGTAAATTGTCTCAATCCTTCGTACCTGTCATTTAAACCTTCGGACAGCTCCTTCATTTTATTTTTTGAGAAATAGTCCAGCGCCTCTCTTCTGTCTACATAGTTGGCGGCATATTTATATTGATGTATATAATTCTCAGAAGTTTTATTTTCTTTTTTTTCTGAAATTAAAATTTTATCTCCGTCAAAATTAATTAGGTCAGGTTTACTGGCAGAAGCAAAAACAAATGTGTCCGATTGATTTTTAACCCAAACATTATGTCTTACTTTTTTACTTCCATTATAAATATCAATAGCTACAGGTAACTGAAAAAGATTATCAGCTGGTTGAGTTTGATTTACAAAAACCTGGGCTTGTTTTTTACTATCATCATATTTATAAGCAATGTCTAATTTAGGATGGCCGTTTCCAAAGTACCATTGATTAAAAAATTGATTAAGGTCACGTCCCGTAACCTCTTCAAAAGCCAACCGAAGCTGGTGGGCCTCTGCAGCTTTAAATTTATTTGTTACTAAATAATTGTTCAGTGATTTAAAAAAGGCACTATCACCTACAATATTCCTTAGCATTTGCAAAATAGCAGCACCTTTATTATAACTTACTGCATCAAATACATCTTCTTTGTCATTGTAATTAAAGCGAACAAGATCTTTGCTGTCACTACCGCTGGTAATATATCCCTGGGTAGAATTATAACGCTCCTCATCGGCCGCATCTTTGCCATATTTATATTCATTCCACAATTGAGATCCCATGGTAGCAAATGATTCATTCACAGTAAGGTTACTCCAGCTTTCTGTGGTTACATAATCGCCAAACCATTGATGAAATAATTCATGCGCAATCGTTTCTTCCCATATATTTCCATCTGTTAATTGGCGGCCATTTTGATAAGCGCTTTCCTGGTGTAACGTTGCCGTGGTATTCTCCATCGCTCCACTAACATAATCTCTCCCTACTATTTGGGCATATTTTGACCAGGGGTATTCTACTCCCGTAATTTTCGAAAAGTATTTCATCATCTCGGGGGTATTCCCAAAAATTTTTCTGGCAAACGGAGCGTATTCTTTTTCTACAAAATAACTTACTTCCTTTCCTTTATAATTATCTTTTACAATAGTGTATTCCCCTACACCCATAAAAAATAAATAAGGTGCATGAGGCAGATCCATCTTCCAGTAATCCGTTCTTGTACCATCAGTATTTTTCTTTTGGCTGATAAGCAACCCATTGCTAAGCGTTACATATTTAGCAGGCACTGTCATATAAATTTCCTGAGTAGTTCTTTGGTTTGGCCTATCAATAGTAGGGAACCATACACTGCTGGCTTCGGTTTCACCTTGCGTCCATATCTGCGTAGCCTTCTCTTTATCTTCTCCCTTTGGGTTAATAAAATATAAACCCTTGGCATCAGTTATAGCTGCGCTACCTTTAATTTTAAGGTCATTGGGTTTGGACACATAATCAACATAAACTATATATTTTTCTCCTCCTTTATACATTTTGTCAAGAGTAATTCTTAAAAGCATACCGTCATACTGATATTTTAAGTGTGATTTTAATCCCCCTTTCATTATTGAAATTTCTTTAATTTCCATGCCTTTGGCATCAAGCGTGAGTGAATCTGTTTGATAAAAGTGTGGTTGAAGAGTAATCCAGGCCTTTCCGTTCATCCTCGAGTTCTCATAATCAAACTTTACATCAAGTTTTGTATGAACTACATTATTAATTTTTGATACAGTTTCCCTGTAAATTTTTTTCAAAGAACTATCTTTTGGCTCTTCGGATTGAGCCAGGGAAATAAACGGTAGAAATAAAGAAATAATAAGAATTATTTTTTTCATAATGAATTTTTAATGGGTGCAAATGTAGCAGGGTTAATGTTAAAACAGTTCCATTTTTATATGGAAGGTATATAAGTCACAGATATTAATTTAGATTTGCCTTACTGTTTTACGATTTTATGAAATGTTTTTTAATATCCCTTATTTTCTCATTCGGCTGTTTATTTTCAATTGCACAGCAAGATCGTTTTGTTTATCTGCAAACTGAGAATAGTCAACCTTTTTTTGTAAAAGTAGATAGCAAGGTTTTAACATCTTCATCATCAGGATATTTGATAATCCCAAAATTAAACGACGGCCTATATAGTATGGTTATTGGTTTTCCCGGAAATTTAAAGGAACAAGAATTTAATTGTTCCATTAATAAAAAAGATATAGGATTTATAATTAAAAATGTTGGCGAACAATGGCAGTTGATGAATGTTCAAACGCTTAGTATCATTGTACCCGGCGATATAATTAATAAGCCTTTAACCTTGTATGATCGGGAAACTGATGCCTTTTCTACAATGCTTGCAACGGCTGTGAACGACCCAACAATTTTACAAAAAGATATAGCAAAGAGCAATTCTGTTGAAAAATCTATTGAGACTCTTCAAAAAGATACAGCTACTCCAATTACTGCTAACATTGTAGATTCTATTGCCGGAACTTCTAAAACTGAAAATAATTTAATTAGGGATTCAGTTAAGAATGACAATGC
>JBBJOK010000063.1:11033-12102 GCA_037721545.1 Chitinophagaceae bacterium | reverse complement strand
AACCAAACGAATTTATGAGTTTCAAACATTTGGGCGAAGTAAAAGATAATGTAGAAGATACATCCAGCGACAAAGTAAAAGGCTGGGCAGGTGCCTTGGAAAGCTATACGTTAAAAGAAACAGGTGCAGTTACAACGCTTTCAGTTGATATGGATATTGTTGAAGAATTCAAAGACTATTTTTTAAAAACATTCCCCGGGGGTTTGGAAAAGGTAAAAGAATTATCAGAAAATTAATTTCTTAAAAAATAACAATGGAAACAAATAATCAATCAAAAATTTCAACAGGTCAAAAAATTACACCATTTCTTTGGTTTGATCAGAATGCAGAAGAAGCTGTGAATTTGTACACTTCAATATTTCCAAATTCAAATATTTCAACAACAACCCGCTATAATGCCGAAGGTGCAAAAGCAGCACACATGCCGGAAGGAACTGTAATGACTATGGCGTTTCAATTAGAAGGGCAAAAGTTTACAGCCATAAACGGCGGACCGATTTTTAAATTTACAGAGGCGATATCATTTGTTGTTAATTGCGAAACACAGGAGGAGGTTGATAGGTACTGGAACAAACTTACCGCAGATGGCGGACAGGAAAGCCAGTGCGGCTGGCTGAAAGATAAATTTGGTTTATCATGGCAAATTGTACCAAAGCAATTGATAGAACTTATAAGTAGCAAGGATTCCGGTAAAGCCAAAAGAGCAATGCAAGCTATGCTTAAAATGAAAAAAATCATTATAGCAGATTTAGAAAAAGCTGCTGAACAGGTAAATTAATTCTAAACAAAAAATCACTTCAAATTAATAGACAATGGCAACAAAAATTTTTGTAAATCTTCCTGTAAAAGATTTAGACAAATCAAAAGAATTTTTTACCAAAATTGGATTTAGTATCAACCCTCAGTTTACTAATGATAAAGCTGCTTGTGTAGTTATAAGTGAAACCATCTATGCAATGATTTTAAAAGAAGAATTTTTTAAGACTTTCACCCCTAAAAAAGAAATTGTTGACGCAACAAAGAGCACAGAAGTTCTTATAGCTATATCTGTTGATAGTAAAGAACAGGT
>JBBJOK010000063.1:1572-10933 GCA_037721545.1 Chitinophagaceae bacterium | reverse complement strand
AATGTTGTACATGAAATCAAAATCTTCTTTTTGGCAACGCATAGGTTTGCATGATTGGTTTTTAAAAAAAGAAACACCACTGGCAATTAATATATCCTCACTTACTCCGGATGCAGTTTATAAATATATTCTTCTAAAATTTAATGAGTCAATCCTGGAATTATCCTTTTCTGAGAGGGTAGTTTTTTATCATGAGTACATCATTGTATTTAATGCAGAGGATTACAAACAATTTATGGATTATCGGAAAGGTATTTTTGGATTGATTGTTCAGGAATCTGTAAAAAACTTTTACAATGTTTTAAAGAATTACAAACTGCAGGGTAAAACCGTAGAGCCTTCAAGCTCTAAATGGGTGTTTCGTTTTGTTTCTCATCCCGATTATGCTAAAGGGGATAAAGGTTTTATTGGAAAATTATTACCAGGAGCTTATCACAAACAAGAAAATTTGCGTGTAACCTATATACCACGACAAACCGGTATTGCTGAAACGGCAGACATCAGCGAAGAAATATTAAAAGATTTTAATTTTTACAGCGATGGTTATTTTGAAGTTAATTATCAGGCAGATCTAACGTATGATAATAAGCATCATGATGGCGCAGGTTCTGCTGTACTGGCAAGGTTTGAAGCCATATTACCAGATAAGGCTTTTGCAGGAAAAAAGATCGAATATTTTATGAAAAACGAGGAAATTATAGTATCAGGCAAAGATGATACGGGAGAAGCTTATAACATTTTTAAATTACCTACTGAATGGGTAAATTCTCCACATTTGCGTATTAAGCTTGATAAAAAAAGCGGCAAACTGTTTATTACCTCATTCGGTGAAAAAACAATAATGAATGAAAAACAGCTGGCCACCAGTGATGTTAAAAACCCTGTTTGGTCAGAACTTCCTATAAATTCAAAGCTGGTGCTTAATGGGATAGTTGGTATCAATATTTATAAATCATGATTTTTTTATGTCCCATATTCTTTCATTTGCATTATTAATTATTTGCGTTGCTCTATTAATTGCACATTTCATAGATATAAAAAATACACATAAATAAAATGGCTGAAAATTATTTTGGTATCACAGATACCGGTAGACAGCGTGAAAATAATGAAGATACCTTCATAGCAAGTTCTATTGTAAAGGACCGGTTTATTGCTGCCGGAGTTATTGACGGAGTAGGAGGCTATAAAGGAGGCGAAGTGGCAGCAGACATTGCGAAACATGCTTTACTAGACTATTTTAAAAAAACAGCTGTAGATGTAGTTTCAATGCTCGGGCAGGCGATACTGTCAGCCAATCAAAAAATATTAATTGAAAAACAAAAGGTAGCTGCTAACAATAAAATGGCATGCGTACTAACTGTTGTTTTAGTTGAAAAAAAAGCTAATAAATTTTACTATGCTCATGTTGGTGATACCAGGCTTTATTTGTTTCGGGATAATTCTTTGGTAAAGCTTACCCGAGACCATTCATTTGTAGGGCTTTTAGAAGATACCGGCAGATTGAATGAAGAAGCTGCAATGACACACCCAAAACGAAATGAAATTAACAAGGCACTGGGATTTGAAGCTCCAATAGTTAATGTTGCAGAATATATTGAAACAGGGGAATCCCCTTTTTTACCGGGTGACCTTTTACTGCTGTGTAGTGATGGATTAACAGATATGATTAACAAGGCCGATATCACTGCAATTTTATCACAAGAGAAAACCCTGGAAGAAAAAGGTAAAGAGCTGATTGATGCCGCTAATGATGCCGGGGGCAAAGATAATATTACTGTAGTATTGGTGCAAAATGATCGTACGCCTGTAAAATATGCTGCAACAAAATCAGGTCTTTTAAAAAAAAATAAAATTAATGACGAAGAAAATCTGGGTATCGAAAAAAATGAAAGTAATAATCCTTTAAAAAAAAGCTATTCTAAAAACCTTTTAATTTTTTTCCTTTCTTTAATTGCATTGCTTTCTGCCGGTGCATTTTTATGGGAGCGCTATTGGAAACCCGCCCAACAAAATATTTCAAATGAAGAAATTTTGACCGGTGCAAAAGTCTACGATCAAACATTTCAGGATACGATAAATAATTCAACCGAGTTTAAATTATTGTTATCAGATTCATTGTTTGGCAGCAAAATATTTTTACAGGATACGGTCTTCATCAATAAAGATTCTATACAAATTTCAGGAGATATTAATACAACAATCACTTCAGATACATCTTCAGAAAAAAGACTTGCCCTTTACATTTCGCCCTCAGTAAAATATGTATTGTTTAATAACCTTACCATACAAAATGCCAATATTATTATCAATGCACAAAATATGGATGTGCTCCATTTTCAAGAGGTACAGTTTAAAGATGCACAGCTGTTCATAGTAAATTCCTTCCAAAATGCCTCATTTTCCGGTAGTATAAAAGATATCGATGTTGCAGTTAAAGATTCATCAGAAAAAGTAAACCAATAGTATGGGTGAAGAAATAAAGAAAAGAACACGAATTTTAGAGCGTTCTTTTTTATTGCTCATAACGGGCGTTTTGGGTTATTTATTTTTTGATTTATTTATTGTATTGCAACGGGATTTTGAAAAAGTGCCATCTCGTGTTAAAGAGGGTTCAATTGTTAACCTGAATAATGAAGGTGCTGCGGAGCGTTTTAGAAATTTATTAGCAAAAGGATTTTATTTTGAAGATGATCGGGATATCGATATTATAACTACTTCCGTTGCAAAGGGCCTGGCTGAAAGCGAAGAAGAAATAGATAATATCGGGGAATTAAATAAATCAAAATATAATATTGATGCAGATCAAACCTTTGTGAAAGGAGGAGAAGGATTTCGTAAAAGAGTAACCCTGTCCCGTTCCTTAATGGGGTTTTCTAATGTGGATTCCAACAAGTATGTGCAGGAAAAAAATGCCCCGCCACCAATGCCTGCCCTCAATAACATTGGGTTAGGCGAGAATACTATCAGTGGCACTATAAATAGTAATGATAATAAAGTTATACCCGGGGTATTGGTGCGTTTAGAAATGAATATTCCGCAGGATAGTTTGTATAGTGAAGATCTTCTTGATGAAGAAAATACCATAGTTGAGTCAAGGCTTTCTATCCGTAAGGTATATGCACTTGATACAAATAAAACGAAGCGGCTACAATCTTTTATTGCCTATGCCCGTACGAATGCCCAGGGGCAATATATTTTTAAAGGATTGCCAACCGGTAAATCTTTCCAGGTTATACCGCTGCAGCCGGGATATCAATTCGGACAATCAAAAGGCATTCAGGAATTAAATAATGATGTTTCTTTTTCATTCACTCAGCTACCTCATAAGCTTAAACTTTTTTCAGGAAAAGATTTTAATATTTTAAAAAAAGAAGGCGCATTAATTGTTCGTACTCCGGAGCAGGCAACCCGTTGGTATTGGATAATTGTGGTAAGCTTTTTATTGGGGTTTATCATTTTACATATTATTTTAAGCATACAATTTTCTAATGCTGATCAGTTGATATTACCGATAGTAATGTTACTTACAGGTCTATCGCTTCTTGCCCTTTTAAGTTTACAGGATCCTTTACGCGACCGGTTTTTAGCGAAAAGCACATTATGGTATTTTGTTATGGGCTTTGCAGGATTATTTGTTTTACTGCTTTTTAATATGAAGCGGTTTACAACCGATTCAGGCTTATATAGATTGTTTGTATTTAAAAACAGGGCAGCAGCAAAAGGATGGCAATGGGGTGCGGCAGCCCTTGCATTATTACTTCTCACAATTTTTTTAGGCACAGGGCCGGAAGGAAGCGGAGTTAAAGTAAACCTGTTTGGATTTCAACCAAGCGAAGTAGTTAAGTTTTTAATTGTAATTTTTTTGGCGGGTTTTTTCGCAGCCAATGAAAAATTTATTTCGGAGTATGTTACTTTTCGTAAACGCTGGAATTTTTTTTATATCGCATTAGGCGCAATAGTATTTGCTATTCTTTTGTTTTTAGTATTGGGAGATTTAGGGCCGGCAATAGTTATTTGTTTCACTTTTATAATTTTATTTTCTTTTTCGAGAGGTGATTTTATTTACATGGCAGCCTCGGTAGTATTATATGTACTGGCTAACTGGTTGCTTAAAAATGTTTGGCTTGCAACAGCTGTTACTGCAGCAATATTATTTGTTTGGATGTTTTTTTTGCGCAAACAATTAAGTGAGTCCAGTGTAATGGCATTACTTGTTATTTCAGGTTTTTTATTGGTTGATCAAATTCCATTTATAAATAAACTAATACCGGGCCCTGTTCAACGCCTTGTTGACAGAAAAGATATTTGGCAAAATCCCTGGGATAATGAAGTTTTTGGTGGCGATCAAATTGCTAATGGTATTTGGGCAATGGCAAGTGGTGGAGTAAGCGGGCAAGGCATAGGAGAAGGATTTGGTAAAACTATACCAGAGGCACATACTGATATGATATTGCCTGCCATTGGTGAAGAATTTGGATGGGCAGGGATTGTATGTATATTTATTTTATTCCTCCTTTATTTACATCGCTCCGTACTGATAGGCAGGCAAACAGGCAGGCCATTTCTTTTTTATTTATGTAGTGGTATCGGCATCTGCACTTTTGTGCAATTTATTTTAATTGCAGGCGGCTCAACTGGGGCCCTGCCGCTTTCTGGTGTTTCTCTTCCATTTGTAAGTTATGGTGGGTCTTCACTTATTTGCAATTTATTGGCAGCAGGTTTTCTTCTATCTGCTTCTAATGTAAAAGGCTCAAAGGTGCAAATGGATTTCGTAACTACACAGCATGATAAAAATTTAGTACCCGAATTAGTGGCTGCATTTATTGGGATCATCTTGTTAACTGTAAATGTATCTAGGTATCTGTTTAATAATAAAAAATGGGTAGTGCAACCCTCGCTTGTAGCGGACCGAAGCGGTGCAAGAATGTTCAGTTACAATCCGCGTATTGCTATTCTTATGAATCGTTTGCAGGCAGGTTCTTTATATGATCGTAACGGTAACCTGTTAGCTACCAGCAAACCGGAAATGTTAGCGCAACAAAAAGATACTTTATTAAAAGCAGGATTGCAGCAGGATAAATTAGTATCTCTATCCAAAAAAAGATTAGATCGATATTATCCTTTTGCTGAGCATATGTTTTTTTTTACAGGCGATGCTAATACAGGTGTGTTCATGGGTTCATCCAATGGCTATTTTGCAGAGTATGAATTAATTGCTGAATTAAGAGGTTTTAAAACTCCCACAGTTAATTTTAATGTTACAGCCCATCGCTTTAGGGAAGATCGGTTTTTACCACAATCTGTTAAGGAGATGGCCGTTAGTAAAAAAGATTTTAGTGCATTGGCGCCATTGCTTTTATCCGGAATAAACAGCAAAGAAGTTCAATTATTTAAGCAACAAAACCGCGATGTAAAACTTACTATGGATGCTGCTCTGCAAACCCGTTTGCAGCAATCCCTACTAACCTATGATTCAATAAAAAACAAACGGGTATCTGTTGTTATAATGGAAGATATTACAGGAGATGTAATAGCTTCAGCAACCTATCCTTTACCCCCTGTTGCAGAATGGGACAAACTTACACTAAGCCGTCGCGATCAAAACCGTTATCCGGGATGGCTAACATTAAATGATTTAGGTTTTACGTATGCAACCCAGCCGGGTTCCACAGCAAAAATGGCTACAGCACTTGCTGCCTTTAATAAATTAGGTGATTCTGCTGCAAAAAAAATTATATTGATTCGGCGGCATGATTTGATCCGCATAAAAGGTGCAGAGCCTGATGAGCCCGGATATATTAATTTGGAAAGAGCTGTTGTAAAATCAAATAATTCTTATTTTATAAAACTTGCAAATGAAGAAAAACTACAGGAAGAGATGGCAACCGTTTATATAAATTCCGGTATGTTTTTAAAGGGAGTGGGAGGTTATATTTTTCAAAACAATTTCAATAATAAATCACAGGAAGAAGAATGGAGAAAGTTATGGCGTAAAACAGAATTTACCAGTCTTAAAAGGTATAATAAAAATGATATCCGCAAAACGAGGGGTAGGGGAGTTTCCGGGATGGCATGGGGGCAGGGAGAATTGATTGCTACGCCTGCAGCTGTCGCTAGATTGGTAGCGGGTATTGCTAATAAAGGTGTAATGATACCGAACCGATTTGTTATAAAAATCAGCGATTCAACTACGGCAATTGAAAAGGGGGTTTTCATTGCATCTCAACCCGGTTATGCCGATCAACTTACCGATTTCATGAAAAAGCAAAGTGCAGGCAAGGTTAATAGGCTTCACCTGATTGTTGCCGGTAAAACAGGAACACCGGAACGAATTTTTCAAGGGCAAAGGATTAACGATGGGTGGTATGTATTTTTTGCACCCAAAGCCAATGGGCCTGGGCATATAATAACATGTATACGTATTGAATCTACAAAAGGATCCAGTGACGCTGTTAAGTTGGCGGGAGATTTGATTATTCCAAAGCTGTTAGAGTATAAGTATATTACCGGCTTCCCTGATAAGAATGTGAAGGATACAGTGGTCAACGATGGCTTTAGGTAAAATTTACTAATAAATGTTATGAAGAATCATAAAACTTGATTCTATTTACAAATGAAATTAATTAAAGACAATTTTTAGATAGATGAATTTTTTTAAAGATAAACCTGATAAAAAACCTGATGATGTAAAAATGATTCGGGAAAATCTTTTGTTGTTTATCAAAGAACAGTTGAGCAAAATGGAAGGAGGGGAAGGTAAAAATATAAAGGGTATCATTTTATTTATTGCTGCAAAGAACGAAGAGAAACATATTTACGAATCATCTGTATATTTTGATTCTAAGGATCGTTTTAAAAATGAAGTGCAACGTATTGGCGATGATTACGCCATCGACCTGCCACAAGACTGGGCAATGGATATCAATTTTGTGGACGAGCTACCATCAGAGGGAATGAGTGTACCGGATTTAAATGCTGCAATCTTTATAAGAACGCATAAAAATATTTTACAAAAATCCGCTATTGCCTATATCAGAGTATTAAATGGAGAAGCCGAAAAGGAGATTTATACGATCAAATCTTCAGATGGTAAAATTAATATTGGAAGGGAAAAAAAGATACAAAGTGATGATGGCTTTTTCAGGTTAAATACAATCGCATTTCCGGGTGATAGTAAACATGAAAGCAATAAATTTATTAGCAGGCAGCATGCCCATATCCAATTTGATAATGAATCGGGCCGATTTTATTTATTTGGAGAAGAAAATGGGATACCTCCCCGAAATAAAATTAAAATAAAAACCAGTGAAGACGACACTCCTGTAAAATTATACAGCACACGTGTTGGGCATGCATTAAAAGAGGGTGATCAAATTATGTTGGGCCATTCTGCAATTTTGGAATTTACTTATATAAACAAAGCTAATTAAGGTAATGGCAAAAATTTTTACTATTACGGAAGGTCTGGAAAATATGGGTGCATTAAGAACCGGGGGCCAGGGATCTGTTTATAAAGCCAAACGTACCGGAGAAATTATTACTGCCGTAAAATTATTACCTACGCCAATTTACAGCGAGTCGCCGGATGATAAAAACTTTACTGATTTTGAAAACGAGGTTAATAAACTCAAAAGGGTAAATCAAAATCCTAACCCAAATGTTGTAAAAATTTTAAGCTCGGGAATTACTGAAACCGGATCACTGCCATTTATTGAGATGGAATATATTGAAGGTCCGGATTTGGAAGAACTCTTGCAAAACCCCAATGATCCAATATTTAGCATTAAAGAAGTTATTAAAGTAGCAGATCAATTATCCAATGCATTACTACATTGCCACAAGGCTGATGTAAAGCATGGTGATATTAAAGCAAATAATATAAAATTTAATGTTCATTCAGGTAATTATGTTTTACTGGATTTTGGTATGGCAGTAATGTCCGATGAGCAACGGCGAACCAGCTTACGGCAAGCCGGTGCAATAGAATTTATGGCTCCGGAACAAAATGAAGGGCGTATTTTATTACAGACTGACATATACAGTTTTGGCATTGTGTTATTTGAATTGGTTGCAGGAACAGTTCCGTTTCCTATAAAAGATAAAGGTGAAACAGCAAGAAATAATGTTATGCTGGCACATATGGAAAATGAGCCACCCGATGTACTTGCTATAAGAAAAATTGCTATGCCTTCCTCTTGGAATGAAGAAAGAAAGGAATTAGAAATGCAGGTGCCGGAATGGCTGGTTAATACTATTTACATCTGCTTACAAAAAAAACCTGAACGACGGTTTAATGATGGTGAGGCATTGCATAACTATATTGTTTTGCGAAACACAAAAGCGGTAACTTCTATCACCGCCGGAGATGAAGTATTGCAATTGCAACAGGAGAAACATAAATTAATTGAAGAAAGAGATACTTTACGCCAACAATTGTTGTTGTTCCAACAAAGAGAAAATGAAAAAACATCTCCTGTCTCCGAAAATCATTCTGCATATAAACCAAACAGAAAAAAAGGCGCTTTCCCGTTTTTATTTTTCCTATTACTTATAGCATCTGTGGCTACCGGTATGTATTGGTATTACAATCAAAATCCAAAGCCAATTATTAATAAGCCTTCAAAACCTATATCTAATGTGCCTACTGTGGAGACTCAAAAAAACTTCCTTCAGTATAAAGTATCGGCTGCCAGGGCTTACTTTTATGATCAACCTAATGTTACTACCCGGCGTTCTGCCTATATGGTTCCGTCAAATGATATTATTACTCCAATTGACGAACAAAGCGGATTTATTTATACTGAGTTTACCAATAGCAAAAAGCAGAGTTCCAAAGGATGGTTAAGAAAATCTGATTTATTAACACTTGAACAATGGAATAACAGGCAACCAGGTTTGTATTCACAACTTTCCAAAGAAGATATTAACTCCCAACTTGCAGATGCAAGAAAACTCATGAACTCCCGTAAGTTTAGTCAGGCTTTAAACATATACGGTCTTCTTGTTGTGCAAAAAGTGCCTGAAGCCATGTACGAATATGGAAACCTTGGTTTACAAAACCGGAATGAAAACATTGATTGTAGTAAGGCCTATTCCTTAGTTGAAGAGGCTTCCAATTTAGGACACATACCTGCCAAAAGAACATTAGGTTTTTTATACGTTTTTGCGGATAACCCGGATATTCTCGAAATTAATAATTATGAAAACTGCAATTACAAAAGAGATGTTTTTAAGGGAACAAGATTATTAACTGAATCTATGCTGGCAGGCGATACTGCTGCAAAAAGATTAATTGATGAACTGGACTTGGGGCAATCATTACAAAATAATGATACGTTTCAGGAGTAAAATAAATTCT
>JBBJOK010000063.1:0-1472 GCA_037721545.1 Chitinophagaceae bacterium | reverse complement strand
GCCAATGATTATCACCGGTTGGTTTATGGAACAGCTTTGTATAGTTCTTCAGAAGAAATACGTAAGAAATTTAAAGAAGATTCTTTAAAAATAGTAAACGCTAAAAAGAGGCGACTGGATTCATTAAAAATCTCAAATGTAAAAAAAGATACAACTATAACAGAGAATGGGAAAAAACGTAAAAATGGTTTGAAAAATTTCTTTGACAAAATATTTAAAAAGAAATCGGAAAAGCCATTGCCACCAGCTAAGTAATCACTGTGATACTAGGAACCAGTATGATTGAGGTCGTGAAGTGCATGCATTGAATCTTTAAGGTTATTATATAAGCTTCTAAAAATTGTAAAATAGTCGTTATATAATTTATGCTTAGCATAGTTAGATTCTAAAAATCCAACATCAGTTCTTGTATTCAATTCATTATAGTCCTTAATAATTTTCATCGTCTTTAACCCCAGGTATGCGGCACCTACGGCAGAGGCATCGCTTGTTTGAACAATGCAAATTCTTTTTCCAGTTATGTCTGCCAATATTTGCATCCAGGTTTTGGAAGCAACAAAACCACCACTAACATTCAATTGATTGATCTTACCTCCATTAGTTTCTATAGATTTTAATACATCATTTAAAGCGTAACAGACACCTTCAATTATTGCTCTTGAAAAGTTAGGCTGAGAATGATTAGCTGTTATTCCGAAGAAACTACCACAGCTTTTTGCATCCCAATATGGAGCCCGTTCACCATTTAAATACGGAAGAAAGATTAATCCATCAGCGCCCGGTTTAACTTTTTCCACCTCCTGAAATAAACAGTCATAATCTGCTTGTGTAAGCGATTTTTTGCCAAGAAAGTTTTTAAGGTACCATTGTACCACGTTGCCACCATTATTTATTGCTCCACCACAAATAAAAGTTTCTTCCTCCAATATATAATTAAAGGTCATTGCCTTATAGTTGTATATGGGGGCATTTCTTGTGAGTCTTATTGCTGCACTAGTACCAATGGTTAGTGCTCCATCATTTTTGTTTATCGCAAAGCTGCCAACATTTGCAAGGCAACCATCAGTTGCTCCTATAATAAATAAAACATTAGCTGAAATATTTACATCGCTTAAAAATTTTGCATTACAATTCCTACGGCTATAGCCGGTATGTACTGGTTTAGAAAGAGTATCAGAATTTATTCCTGCAAGCTCGAGGCTCTTTTTATACCATTGATTGTTTTCTATATCTAATAATCCGGTTGCTGATGCATTAGAAATATCGACCTCAAATTCATTAAATAATTTAAACCATACAAGCTCTTTGATCGAAATGAATTTGTATGTCCTGCTAAATAGATCTTTATCGTTTTCCCGTATCCAGATTATCTTGCATAAAGGAGACATGGGATGAATGGGTGTGCCTGTTTTGCGGTATATATCTTCTCCATCTACAGATGCTAATATTCTCTCAGCAATATCCGCACTCCT
>JBBJOK010000380.1:0-3020 GCA_037721545.1 Chitinophagaceae bacterium | reverse complement strand
AAATATTGTGAGATGGCAGTAAGCAGTCCTATAATCACTGCTACAAGAACCATCACTTTATTATAAGTAAATTCCCTGTCCTGAGGGTCAGCGATATTTGTATTAAATATTTTATTATAAACAGGTACCGAGGTAACGGCGATAATAAATAAGGCCGAAAGAAAAATAATGAGAGACCCTATAAACATCCAAAATTCCCGCGAAGAAATATCTTCTTCTTTATAAACCGAAGGCATTTTTTTATAATTTCTAAAAAAGAGAATCAACATCGGCAAAGGGATCGCCAATACATACATGCCAATTAAAATATTCATTGCCAAACCAGCTTCAGTAAATGAATGCACTGAGGTATCTCCTAAAATTCCTGTACGTGTTAAAAAAGTTGAATATAAAATAAAAGCATAGGTAAGAATGATAAATACAAAACATGCCTTTAAAGAATTGCCTGTGGCATTATAGATGGCCATGCAATGCAAACCGGCAATTAAAATAAGCCATGGAACTAAAGATGCATTTTCAACCGGGTCCCAGGCCCAATATCCTCCAAATGATAAGGATTCATAAGCCCATTTTGCACCCATCATTATACCTACTCCTAAAACACATGCACTTGCCAGAGCCCATGGCAATGCAGGTTTAACCCATTCTCCATAGTTCTTTGTGCTTAACCCTGCATAAGCATATGCCAATGGTACGAGGGTGCTTGCAAATCCTAAAAATAAAACGGGTGGATGGATAACCATCCAATAGTTTCTCAATAATATATTGAGGCCAACACCATCCTTTATAAAAGATAAGTAATTAGGTTGGGAGAAAATGGGGCCTTCCAGTTGATTCCTTGTTAATACAAATGGATTACTACCTAATCTAACATCTCCAACATATAATCCCAAAATCATCAACGCTAAAAATACCTGTGCAAAACTTATTACAGTCATCACAGGGGCTTCAAAGCGTTTGCTTTTAAAAATCAAAACTATCCCCAGTATTGAATGCCAGATGCTCCACAACAAAAAACTTCCTTCCTGACCTTCCCAAACGCAGGCTAATAAATATTTTGATTCTAACTCCTTTGATGCATGTTTATAGGCATACATGTATTCAAAATAGTGATTATAACATATAAAAAAAATAATGCTGAAAATTATCAATACAGATATAACCTGAGTAAAAAAGCAGGCTCTTGCATATTGCAGCCACGAATTTTTTTGTAGGGGATTCTCTGTTTTAGATGCTTTAAAATAAGCAATGGTAGAAACGATAGAAGCTACAAACGCAAGTAAAACAAAAAACTGTCCGATTTGACCGGGTAATAGGTGTTCGCCTTCAAACTTCATTTTCTTTTACGAATTGGATTTGGAAACAGATTTTTCCAACTGCTTCTTATCATCTTTATATTTAGAGGGGCACTTTAATAAAATATTGTCGCATTCAAACACATCGCCGTTCATTTTACCTTTTAAAACTACTCTTTCACTTTGCTCCAGTTCTGCCGGTTTTGCATTACGATAAATAACCTTTGCTGACCCGCCAAGGCTATCAACTGCATAAAAAGATAAATAGTTAGGATCTTTTAATGCATTGTATTCAATAGGTTGCTGTTTGTCTAGTTTAGCAATTAGATGTACATATTTCCCTTGTTTATTTTTCGCCGATTGAATGGTATCGTATGTGGAAAAATCTACTGAATACATTAACAATGCGCAAATGGCGATAGCT
This sequence comes from Chitinophagaceae bacterium, assembly GCA_037721545.1. Taxonomy (GTDB): domain Bacteria; phylum Bacteroidota; class Bacteroidia; order Chitinophagales; family Chitinophagaceae; genus Ginsengibacter. The sequence continues at coordinate 1,301 of JBBJOK010000380.1, read as the reverse complement.
ATAGCAACCAAAATAATTATATTCGAGGTCTTCATTTATACTTTAATTGCCGCAAAATTAGTTCAAAAGTGGTATGCTTTTACTTATTTTTTAAATTCATTTACCAGCTTCTAATTGCATCAGTTAAACCATTGTTTAGCCTCACAACATTATCTTTGCACCCAATTTTTTAAGTTGCACTAATTTTAATATGATAGACATCTCAAATTTTGATCAAAATTCTGTAGGAAACCCTCATAACAATATTTTTGGTTTACCCTTTGGCGAAGATGATGCAGCAGTAGTTATTTTACCGGTGCCATGGGAAGTAACTGTGAGCTACAAAGCGGGCACAGCAAGAGCCCCTGATCGTATGTGTATAGCGAGCCTTCAGGTGGACCTTATTGACCCTGATATACCTGATGGATGGAAAAAAGGGTTTTATATGAGAGCAATTGATAAGAAGGTGCTCATGAAAAATGATTATCTGCGAAAGGAAGCCGAGCTTTTTATTAATTATATTTCCCAGGGAGAAATTGTAGGGGATAATAAATTTATGACCAAAACTTTAAAGGAAGTTAATGCTGGAAGTATTTTTTTAAATAATTGGGTGTATGAGCAAACAAGTGAATTGTTGCAAAAGGATAAATTAGTAGGATTGTTAGGCGGCGATCATAGTACACCGTTGGGATATTTAAAAGCAATTTCTGAAAAGCATGGAGATTTTGGTATCATTCAGATAGATGCTCATTGCGATCTTAGAGAGGCTTACGAAGATTTTGTATACTCACATGCTTCAATAATGTATAATGCGCTTGCTGAAATACCCCAGCTCATCAAGTTAGTACAGGTAGGAGTTAGAGATTATTCACAATCCGAAAGTGAATATGTTATAAATAGTAATAAAAGAGTGATCACTTATTTTGATAAGGACATAAAAGAAAGAATGTTTGAAGGGGATACCTGGAAAAAAATTACAGATGAAATTGTATCACATTTGCCGGATAAGGTTTATATAAGTTTTGATATCGATGGCCTGGATCCCAAGCTTTGTCCTAATACCGGTACACCTGTTCAGGGTGGTTTTGAAACTGAACAGATATTTTATCTCTTTAAAAAAATATTGCAAAGTGGCAGAAAATTAATTGGGTTTGATTTAAATGAAGTTGGAATAAGCAATAACGAATGGGATGAAAATGTAGGAGCGAGGGTATTGTTTAAATTATGTAATTTAATGGTTGCAGAAAATAATCTATCAAATGCAGTTTGATATTACATTCAAAAATGAAAAAGAAAGGACTTATCTTTTAATTGCATTTTTT
>JBBJOK010000062.1:8715-12134 GCA_037721545.1 Chitinophagaceae bacterium | reverse complement strand
CCTAAATTAGCAGTAACAGATAGCATTTGCAGATTGTTCAAAAAATTTCTACCGCTCTCCAGGCCACCTTTCAATTCAAAACAAACAATACCGCCACCATTTTTCATTTGCTTTATTGCAATATCATACTGCGGATGGCTTTTTAAATAGGGATATTTTAGCCAGGATATTTTTGGATGGCCTTCTAAGTCAGTTGCAATGTGCAATGCATTTTTGGCGTGCCGTTCCATACGTACATCAAGTGTCTCCAGGCTTTTGCTTAACACCCAGGCATTAAATGGAGATAAGGCAGGGCCGGTGTTACGGGTAAACAAATAAATATCCTGGATCAATTTTTTGTCACCAACAATTACACCCCCCAATACTCTTCCCTGCCCATCTATCCATTTGGTTGCCGAATGCAAAACAAGGTGTGCACCATAATCTATCGGTCGTTGGTTTAATGGCGTTGCAAAACAATTATCCACATTTAAAATAAGATCATGTTTTTTTGCAAGCCCTGCAATAAATTCAAGGTCAACAATATCAAGACCAGGGTTGGTAGGTGTTTCGAGGTAGATCATTTTGGTATTCGGGCGGATAGCCGCTTCCCACTCTTTGGGTTTATCTGCACTTACATAACTGCATTCAATTCCGTAATTGGGTAAATATTTTTTTATAATGTTATGCGTACTGCCAAAAACTGCATTACACGATAAAAGATGATCCCCTTTTTTTAAGAGCGCCATAAATGTTGCAAACACAGCGCTCATGCCCGTTGCAGTTGCAACACCTGCCTCTGCACCTTCCAGCATAACCATTTTATCAACAAACTCATTTACAGAAGGATTACTGAAACGACTATAAATATTATCATCCGATTCATCAGCAAATGCGGCCCTCATGTCTTCTGCATTATTAAAACAAAAACTGCTTGTTAAAAACAATGGAGTAGAATGCTCGCTCTCCCCTGTACGTTCTGTTTGTGTTCGTATTGCTTTAGTAATTGGATGTAATGCCATAAATTTTATTTTTGGAATCAATTTTTACATTGACTTAATTCGCCTTATTTATTTCGATTTGCATATTTTATTAATTATTAACCCTTACAGAAAATGTTATCTTAGTGCCCGAACGCCGCAACGTTTCAGCAACAGAGCAATATTTATTTATTGATAAGGCACAAGCTCTTTCTGCTTTTTCCTGATCCATATTTCCTTTTAATTCAAAATCAATATGAACAGTTTCCCACAAGGAAGGTTCTTTTCCTTTTTCTCTTTCACCCTGTATTTTCATAGAAAATTCTTCAATAGTTAAACGCTGTTTTTTAAAAATAGAAACAATATCAATACCGCTGCATCCGCCCAAACCCATTAATATTGAGTGCATAGGCCTTACCCCGAAATTATTTCCACCGGTTTCGTCACTCGTATCTAAGCGAACTGTATGCCCGTTAGCATCTTTTGCTTCAAAACTAAAATTATCCTGTACCCTGTTTATGTGTATGGTTACCATAAATTATTTTATTGCAAAGGTATTCCCGGCCTTTTAATTTTTTTATTTATAAAGAAATTAAAATACCTCTAAAGACTTTAATAGTATGCGTACACTCCATATTATCACCAGTGCTCCAACAGCAATGAACATTGTTTTAACCGGTAGCTTGCCTGAAAGCCTTACTGCTATAGGTGCTGCTGCAACACCACCAATTACAAGCCCTACAATTACCTGCCAATGACTTAACCCTATTAATGTAAAAAAAGTTAATGCACTTGCCAGTGTTACAAAAAACTCGGTTATGCTTACAGTGCCAATTACATATTTAGGTGTTCTACCTTTGGAGATAAGAGTGCTTGTAACTAATGGCCCCCATCCGCCGCCACCAAATGAATCTAAAAATCCACCGGCACCTGCAAGCCATCCCACACGTTTTACTTTTTTAGCGATCCTGTTTTTTTTAAATGCATTCAATAATATTCTTAACCCTAACAGAAAGGTGTAGCAAGCCAGAATGGGGCGCATATATTGAGCGTAAGTAGTACCAAATTCTGATAATAGCCATGCTCCCAAAATTGCCCCAAGCACACCCGGAATCAGCAATGCTTTAAAAAGTTTTTTATTTACGTTCCCAAATTTATAATGACTATAGCCTGAGGCAGCGCTTGAAAACATTTCTGCTGTATGAATACTTCCACTTATTGCAGGAAGGTTAACCCCGATAGACAAAAGAAAACTTGTGCACGTAACGCCATAACCCATACCCAATGCGCCATCTATAAGTTGTGCCACAAATCCAGCAATCACCATAATATAAAAATCCCTGTCGAGATTGCTTGTCACATTTACAAAACTGTTCTTAAGATCGTGAAAGGGAATATATGATAACACAAAGTGACCCAGCAACATAAACGAAAAAGCAAGAACTGAATACGTTGCTATCCTGCGCCAACGTTTTTCTGCAGATAATGTTTCCACACCATTGCCTGATGTAAGTATTTTGGTTATCTTATTCAGCTTATTTACCTTGGTTGCAAAATCGCCTTTCATTTTATTTCTTATCACCTCCATATTATCCAGCACTTCGTCAAGTTGATCCGGCAATAAATCGTTAAAAGTTTCTTTTAAACGTTTAGCTATGGTGGGTGATTTACCATTTGTAGAAATAGCAATTTTGAGATTTCCTTTTTTGACAATTGATCCAAGATAAAAATCACATAACTCCGGTTTGTCAGCAACATTTACCAGTTTTCCTTTTTCATGGGCATCATTACGGATCAGTTCACTTTGTAAAGTATCATTAACCGCAATTATTATTATGTCTATGTTATCAAGATCTGAAACCTCATATGCCCTTTGGATTAATTCAATATTTAAATGGTGTTTGGCTGCATGCCGTGTAGCTTCACTGAATTCAATAGCCACCATTTTAATTTGAGTAGCAGGTGAATTGTGTAACACTGCCTGCAACTTTTCCAACGCAACTTTTCCGCCACCTACAATCAATAGCCGAAGATTTTCCAGCTTTAAAAAAACCGGAAACAAATTGTTTTCTTTATCAATTATTATATCTTCTACTTTTTCTATCACACTAATAATTTTTCACTGTGAATGAGGCTATTCTAATATTTCCGCTTGGTGGAACAACAACCGTGGCTGTACTTATGGTTGGTGTCCCCACCGTCTACCTTAAATCATATTGTCGAGAAATGTTTCCTTAAAGAATAATCTCCAAATTTTTCATTGTCATTTTTTTCTTTTTTAAAATCTCCAAACAATCCATCAAGCTCGGATAGAATTTCTTCCTCACCTAAACTCTTTTTAAAAATTTTATTTAACCTTTTTCCTTCATGATCTCCTCCCAAATGCAAATTGTATTTGCCTAAACCTGTACCCACAAAACCTATTTCCGCGATGTATGATCTTGCACACCCATTGGGGCA
>JBBJOK010000062.1:4597-8615 GCA_037721545.1 Chitinophagaceae bacterium | reverse complement strand
TCATCCAGCACTCTGCCGTTTTCTACAAAAACAGTATAATACCACAAGCCTTCATGATTTTGTTCCCATCCATAATAGTCAGAGCGGCTTGTGAATGTATAAGACTTTGCTTCTTCTAATTTAAAACCTGCACGCTTTTCCACCTCTTCTTTAAACCATTCTATACCTAACCTGTCAACTGTATATTTTAACCTTGCAAGCTTCCGGTCGCTGCGGTTTCCATAATCTCTTTGAACAGTCAGTATCTCATAAATTGCCTTTAGCGTTTTCTCCTCACTATTTGTAAAACCAATTACTGTTGCTAACCGGGCATACGTTTCATCATTGCCATGAGTAGTGGAGAGTCCTCCGCCGATAGCAATATTAAAACCTTGCAGTTTATCATTTTCAATAATTGCGATCAAGCCAATGTCATTTGCAAAAACATCTACATCGTTATTTGGAGGAATAGCAATTGCAATTTTAAATTTGCGGGGCAGATACCTTTCCTGGTACAGCGGATCTTCTTCTTCCTTTTTATCAAACACTTTTTCTTCATTAAGCCATATCTCATACCAGGCCTTGGTTTTCGGCATCAACTGCGTGCTGATCTTATCTGCATAAGAAAATATTTCAGCATGAATTTTTGATTGCTTTGGATGGGCGCTACACATTACATTTCTGTTAATGTCCCCACAGGTAGCAATGGAATCAAGCTTTGCAGCATTAAAAGCCTGAATGGTAGGTTTTATTTTTGATTTAAAAATGCCGTGAAGCTGGATCGTTTGCCGTGTGGTGATCTTGATTACACCGGTAGAATTTTCCCCTGCAATCTCATGCATGGCTATCCATTGATCTGATGTTAAAAAACCCCCGGGCAATCGAAGTCGAATCATAAAACTGTACAACCGATCAAGTTTTTTTTCAGCTCTTTCTTCACGCCTGTCACGATCATCCTGTTGGTACATGCCATGAAATTTTATCAAAGCCTGATCATCTTCACGAATAGCTCCTGTTATTTCATCATGCAGGCTCTCTTTAATAGTGCCACGCAAGCCATTACTTTCAGTTTTTATCTTTTCTATGGGAGATAATGCATCTTCAATCCCTCTTTCAGAGAGATGGAGGCGAGGTACTAAATCATTACTTTGCTTTTCTACTGACATATCATTATTTAATCTTTCCTCATTTTAGAGAACTTCGAAGCCTCCCTTTAGGGAGGTTTGGAGGGTTAATACACATCCTTAACATACCTTCCATCTTCCTTCATAACATCCAGATATTGTTCAGCTTCGGCTTTCGACCTGTCGCCAAACTGTTCTATAATTTGTAATAATGTTTGCTCCACATCAACACTCATTGGTTCCTTAGCACCACATACATACACATAGCTTCCTGCATTCAGCCATTCAAAAAATTCAGCTCCATGCTCAAGCATTTTATGTTGTACATAAATTTTTTCAGGTTGATCTCTGGAAAAAGCTGTGTTAACTTTTGTAAGTACACCTGTTTCAAACCAGTTTTGTATTTCAGTTTGGTAAAGAAAATCGCTGGCAAAATGTTGGTCACCAAAAAAAAGCCAACTCTTTCCGGTTGCGGCAGTTGCATCTCTTTCAGCAATGAAAGAGCGGAAGGGTGCGATACCTGTTCCCGGGCCAATCATAATTATGTTTTTATCTTCTTCTGGTAAACGGAACTGGTTGTTAGGGTGAACATAAAATTTCAGTTCACCATTTTCGTTTAACTGAGATAAAAAATCAGAAGCTAACCCATACTTAATTTCATCATTATCGGTAAACCAATTTTTAGCAACTGTGATATGTGCTTCACCGGAATGTGCTTCAGGTGAAGAGGCGATAGAGTATAACCGAGGCGTGATTGGCTCTAAAATTTTGACGACTTCTAAAAATTGAGCGGCATCGATTACAGGATAAGTTTTCAGGAGCATTAATAAATCAATCCTTTTTAATGGAACTTCTTTTTGAACTATTGCTGCATAATGCTTCACCACCCTTTCGGGCAGGTAAATTATATTTAATTTTTTGTGGAGCAGATCATAAACAGAAATTAATTCATCTTTATAATCAATATTAAATTCTGAATCAATACCTGTTAAGGCAATTATTTGTTCCACAACTTTCTTATCATTTTCGGGAATAATACCAATAGAATCTCCAGGTTGATAATTTGAATCCTCTGCCGCAATTTCTATGTGATAAGTTTCCTTTGCAGAACCCCAATCATTAAGATTGACATGAGTTAGTATTTTTCCAATATAATTTTTTTTACCGGATGATTTTTTGGAAATTATTTGAGATGGCACGGCAGCAATGCTATTATCACCATTTAATGAATTAAAAATACTTGAGATCCATTCTTCAGCTTCGGTATCAAAATCAATATCACACTTTTGCAAAGGTGCTATGCGATTGCCTCCGAGCTTATTCAGTTGCTCATCCACATCTTCACCGGCCTTGCAAAATAATGGATATGATGTGTCTCCTAATGCCAGTACGCTATACTTTAATTTATCAAGTTTAAACCCATTTTGGTGTACATGATCATAAAATTTTTTTGCAGCGGCAGGTGGTTCGCCATCACCATGAGTGCTTATGATGGCTAAAAAATACTCTTCTTTGGCAAGATCATTCGGCCTGTACTGATCCATACTTTGCACCTTTGCGTGAATGCCTTGCTTCTTTGCTTTCGCTGCAAATTCTGTCGCCAGTTTTTTTGAATTTCCTGTTTCTGTTCCGTAGGTAATAGTAATTTTATTTACGCCACTTTTTTTCGTAATTTCTTCTTTTACATTTTGTGTTGATACAATACCATTCAGGTATCCATTCATCCATATCAGTTCTTCGTTGGTTGAATTGCTAATAACATCCAGGAAGTTTTTTATTTTATGCTCTGCTAACATGTTTCTTTTCATTTTGAATGTCAGCAATAGGAATTACAGGGCTTGTAATGGGTTTAAAATAATAATCGCTGCAGCTATTATTTGCCAGCCAGGAAAACTGATTATGTAACGATACCACTTTTCCAATGATCACGAGTGAAGGAGAAATGAATGATCTTCCTTTCATATTTTCTTCGTACTCATATAAATTACTGACATGTACATTTTGAAATGGTGTTGTTGCCTGTTCAATAACAGCCAGCATCTTATCATTTGCAATATTATTTGCTTTAAGTTTTTCGACAACTTTATCTAACGTTTCTGCGGACATATAAAAAATCAATGTATCATCCGTTTTGGCTAATTCATTCCAGTATTCATCAGATACAACATCCGACTTATAGTAAGTAAGAAAACGCACCGCTGTTGCGTAACCCCTGGCAGTAAGTGGGATCCCCGAATACGCTGCTGCACCCAACGCAGCAGTTACACCCGGAACAATTTCATAAGGGATATCATTCATTACAACTGTTTGCAACTCATCCATAATATTGGAGAAAATAGAAACATCACCACCCTTTAACCGCACAACTAATTTATTTTGGAATGCATATTTAATGATCAATTCATTAATGGTTTGCTGTGGAGTAGAAATGCCCCGACGGCATTGCTTACCAACATAAATAATGTTAGCATCTCTTTTTACATATGTTTTCAATATCACTTCGCTCACCAACCTGTCGGTTAATACAACATCAGCTTTTTGCAGCCATTGCACGGCTTTCATAGTGATCAGATCCGGATCTCCCGGGCCGGCACCTGCAAAAATCACTTTGCCATTTTTTTGATTTTCTATGTTGCTATTATTCTTCATTCTTTTAAACTGAAAAATCATTTTAGTCATTAAGTTATTTGTCAGTAAGACAATAGTAAATTCTTTTTGATGTCTCAATTTTTTATTACACCGGCCAATGACTTAATGACCATTGACTAAGACTATCTATTGTATCATACAGGCTCCCACTGTAACACAGCTTGTTTCATCTATTAATATTGCGCCGCCATTCTCTCTTAACTTTTTATATGAATCAAATGCAACAGGGGAGGCTGTTTTAATTTTCACTTTAATTATGTCATTTA
>JBBJOK010000062.1:2117-4497 GCA_037721545.1 Chitinophagaceae bacterium | reverse complement strand
GAATCAAATGCAACAGGGGAGGCTGTTTTAATTTTCACTTTAATTATGTCATTTAGTTCTGCTTGTTCCGCAGTATAATTTTTCTGCAACGTGTTTACATCTAATTTATATTCAATTTCTTTCACCACGCTTCTTACCACTTTGCTATTTATCTGTAAATAATATTTATTACCCGGCACCAAAGGTGTATTTCCCATCCAACATAATAAGGCGTCAAACTCCTGATCTGTCGTTGGTTGGTTATCCCTGTGTACAATCATATCGCCACGGCTAACATCTACATCATCTTCCAAATGCAGCACAACACTTTGCGGCGCATTTGCTTCATCAATTTCTTTTCCGCCAATTTCAATTTCTTTAATTGTGCTTTCTATGCCTGAAGGCAATACAATTACTTTGTCTCCTTTCTTATAAATGCCACTGATTATCTTACCTGCATAACCCCTGTAATCATGCAGTTCTGCGGCTTGGGGACGAATAACATATTGCACACTAAATCTTGCATCAGTAAGATTGATATCAGAATCCAGCTCAATATTTTCTAAATAATGTAATAATGATTCGCCATCGTACCAGGAAAAATTTTCTGATTTATCTACAATGTTATCCCCGTTCAATGCGCTGATAGGAATATATTTTATGTCTTTAAGGCCAAGTGACTTTGCTACTTTTTGATAATCAATCACAATGTTATTGTAAACGTCTTCCGAATAATTTACCAAATCCATTTTATTGATGGCAACCACCACATGAGGAATATTAAGCAAAGAAGTAATGATAGAATGTCGGCGTGTTTGTTCCACTACGCCATTTCTTGCATCCACCAGGATTATTGCCAGTTCAGAGTTTGAGGCACCAGTAACCATGTTACGTGTATATTGAATATGACCCGGGGCATCCGCGATAATAAATTTACGTTTGGGTGTAGAAAAATATTTATAAGCAACATCAATTGTAATACCCTGCTCTCTTTCTGCACGAAGACCATCGGTGAGCAATGCCAGATCTATTTCCCCATCCTCTTTATTCTTACTTTGTTTTTCAATCGCCTCCAGCTGGTCTATCAAAATAGATTTACTATCGTATAACAAACGACCGATCAAGGTGCTCTTTCCGTCATCAACACTTCCGGCAGTTATAAATCTTAAGATGTCCATACCCTGTTCCGCCGGCGGCGGAGAACTTAATTTGTATCAGTACTAAATTAGTTTTACTACCAATGGTTAAAAAATAAATACAATTATAAAAGAACTTCCCTTATTCCACTTGAGGGGTTAGGGGCTAAAAATATCCGCCCTTCTTTCTATCCTCCATTGCAGCTTCCGATACCTTATCATCAATTCTTGTTTCACCTCTTTCACTGGTTTTCGTGGCAATTATTTCATTAATAATATCATCAATACCTGTTGCGTTTGATTCAACCGCTGCGGTACATGTCATATCACCTACCGTTCGGTAGCGTACTTTCTTTTTTAATATCACATCGCTTTGATCCAGCTTAATATATTCTGATACCGCAACCAATTGGCCTTCATGCTCCAGCACTTCTCTTTCATGTGAAAAATAAATTGATGGCAATTCAATCTTTTCGCTGCGTATATAATTCCATACATCTAGTTCTGTCCAGTTACTAATGGGGAAAGCACGAACATTTTCTCCTTTATGAATTTTGCCATTGTATGTGTTCCATAATTCCGGCCTTTGAAGTTTTGGGTTCCACTGACCAAACTCATCCCTTACAGAAAATATTCTTTCCTTAGCCCGGGCCTTTTCTTCATCCCTTCTTGCACCGCCAATCAGCGCATCAAACTTAAATTCATCAATAATATCAAGAAGGGTAAAGGTTTGCAGGGCGTTGCGGCTTGCAAACTTTCCTTTTTGCTCGGTAAGATTTTTTTCTTTAATAGTATCTTCTACTTTTCTTACAATCAGCTTCTCTCCTATTTTATTAACCAGCTCATCTCTAAAATCTAATGCTTCCGGAAAGTTGTGACCTGTATCAATATGCACTAAGGGGAATGGGAACTTTCCGGGACGAAATGCTTTTAAGGCCAGGTGAACTAATGTGATAGAGTCTTTTCCACCAGAGAACAGTAAAGCAGGACGCTCAAACTGACCCGCCACTTCACGCATAATATGAATGGCTTCCGACTCCAGTTGTCCCAAATAATCTAAATGATATTTATGCATGCCACTTTTTTTTAATATTCTAAATTTTAATCTACAACATGTACATGTAAACCACACTCTTTGCTATCACTATCTTCCCACCACCATCTACCGGCTCTAAAATCTTCCCCTGGTTTAATAGCTCTTGTACAAGGCGCACACCCTATACTAACAAAACCTTTATCATGTAAGGGATTATAGGATATTTTAT
>JBBJOK010000062.1:0-2017 GCA_037721545.1 Chitinophagaceae bacterium | reverse complement strand
GAATGCTCAGCACGAAGACCGGTTATCCAAACTTCATTTCCTTTCAAAGCTCTTTTTAACGGTTCAACTTTTCGGATATAACAGCAGGCTTTTCTGTTTTCAACGGATGCATAAAAAGAATTGGGGCCTTTCTGTGCAACAAATTTTTCAATTGAAGAATGATCAGGATAATAAGCGTCAATATGCGTTTTATATTTTTCATTTGTTGCACTCCATACAGAATAGGTTTCAGGAAATAACCTTCCAGTATCCAGGGTAAAAATCTTGATCGGAAGCTCTGCACTTAGAATTTTGTGAGTAATTATTTGATCTTCATAACTAAAGCTGGTTGAAAAAATGACTTCCCCTTCAAAATTTTCAGCCAAATGATTCAGCATCTCATCTATGATTAATGTATGTGCCTTCTCTGCTAGTTTAGAAACTTTACTTTTTAGCGTTGAAAACATGTGATAAAATTTTGTTGATGTGGGTTTATTTAAAATCGAAAACAAATGGCAAGAAATCAGAACGGTTGTGATAGAAGCAATCAGATTATTGACAACAACACATGCAGTTACAGGGGGTGCACATATACATTATGGAGGAAAAAAACTTCATTAAATAAGTATATTTTCTGTTTTTGCGTTTAGTCAAAGGTAAGTCAGCAATTTAAAATAAAACAAAAAAAATTAAATTGTTTGTCAAAAAATAATACGCCTTCAATTGTTTGGAGAGCGTAATTGTAATTATCGAAATTCAGTGCAGGACTACATTTCAGGAAGAATACATAAGTTGGCGATTGTAATATAAGTACATATTTAATTATTTACTAAGAATGTTTAAGGATAATTTCGGAAGGATACAATTAGCTGTTTTATTTCCAAGGTTGTTTAGTAAATAATGAATTAAAATAATAACTTTTATATTATTATTTCGCAGCCAAATTTAACCAATATCGAGTATTTAAATTTTAGGTTGCTATGTTAGAAAAAGGTTTATACTCTTCCCAATTTGAACATGATTCATGTGGTATCGGATTTGTTGCCAACATAAAAAGTAATAAAAGCCACCAGATAGTTTCCGATGCATTAACCATTTTAGAAAACATGGAGCATCGCGGCGCCTGTGGGTGTGAAAATAATACAGGTGATGGTGCAGGTATTCTTATTCAAACACCTCATGAGTTTTTCTTTGATGAATGTATAAAACTGGGAATTCATTTACCGGCTTATGGAAAATACGCGGTTGGTGTTTTATTTTTTCCAAAAGATATACGGCTAAAAGAGGAATGTCGTGACATTTTTAACCGGGCTACAGAAAAGGTTGGATTGGAAATACTGGGATATAGAAAAGTACCGGTTAATGCTGATGATATAGGTCTTACCGCTTTATCCGCAGAGCCTGAAATTGAACAGGTTTTTATTGCATCTCCCGATCATATTAATAGTCCTGATGAGTTTGAGCGTAAATTATTTGTATTAAGAAACTACTCCACTCATACTGTAAAAAATACAGTAAAAAAAGATACAATTGGTTTTTATATTGCCTCTTTATCTTATAAAACGGTTATATACAAAGGGCAGCTTACCAGTACGCAGCTGCGTAATTATTTTCCTGATCTTGGTAATAAAAGAATTGTTTCAGCATTTGGTTTAATACATTCCCGATTCGCAACCAACACTTTTCCTTCATGGAAATTGGCTCAACCATTTCGCTACATAGCTCACAATGGTGAGATAAATACTTTACAGGGAAATTTGAACTGGCTTAAAACCAGTGAGCGAAATTTTACCTCTCCCTACTTTAGCAAGGAAGACATGGAGCTGCTGTTGCCGGTTGTGGAACAAGGTCAATCAGATTCTGCGAGCTTGGATAATATGATAGAATTGCTTACCCTATGCGGCCGCTCGTTACCACATGTTATGATGATGCTGATTCCGGAAGCTTGGGATGATAATGAACAAATGGATACAATAAAAAAATCGTTCTACGAATTTCATGCATCATTTATGGAACCCTGGGATGGGCCTGCTTCTAT
>JBBJOK010000379.1:0-3032 GCA_037721545.1 Chitinophagaceae bacterium | reverse complement strand
AGCTTTTTCTTTAAATTTTTTTAGGCCTTCCTCTCCATCACCGGCTTCGTCAATCCTATAGCCTTCATAACTTAGTATTTCAGTAAGTGTTTTACGAATGCTTTTTTCATCATCAATAATTAGGATTGCTGGCATGTTTTATTAATTAGTTTGGGGTTTAGAGGATTACAAAAATAATCATTTATAAATGAGAAGGAAATTGTTGTACAGGAAGATTCTCTTTCCTGAATTGTAACTTAGTCTCTTTAATAATTTTTATTTTAAATGAATGACGGGCAATTCATTTAAAAAAACTTTACAGCATCATAAAATTCAGCCGCAACGATTAGGCATTACAACAAAAAGGTAATAGCACTTTATTTTAAGATTGATAAACAGGATAATGCAGGAGGCGAAACGAAAAGCGGGAGTTAAAAAAGAAGGAAGTATACATTCTTTCATGCATAACTTTGCCACCCATTTATTAGAAGGCGGTACAGACCTTAGCATTATACAAAAATTATTAGGGTATAACAATATTAAAACTACTTTGCGGTACACCCATGTAAGTAAAGTAACATTACAAAAAGTAATAAGCCCTTTAGATAAATTAAATTTTGAGACATAAAAATGAGACCGTCTGCTTTTGTCCCTATAATGTCTGCAACTGTAGCAAAGCGTTTAATAATTACCAATGTAGAAAAAACAGGATTTTGATAAAACGTCTTATTTTTGCGAGTTGGCTGCAATTACTAAACATCTCTGCAATATGAAATATAGACTGACCTTAGTATTTATTCTTCTGACAACCTTCTCATTCGGACAAACCAAGAAGGCGCAGTTCTATGGCTACAGCCTTATGGAATACCAACGACCAGTTCCAGTTGGAGATGGGACGTGGAAAACGTACTATAAGAACATGGGCGAATCAAGAGACCGGGGACGTGTAGAATTGAATGAAACGCAAAAGACGTTTCTGATTAAATGGGAAGACGGGGACGACTGGATGGCAAAATTCACTAAAAAAGGTTCGGATAGGACTTACGATATGATGATAGGCAATGTTATCAAGACGACTTACAAGGGCAAATGGGTTGACGACAATAGTGAATGTGAGTTGGCTATTTTGACTACTGACGATAACCAATGCGTCATTGAATTAAAATCGGGACGTGCTGTTGACACAGACAAAGGGATTAATGCATGGAAAAAGGCGTTTAGACTTGCAAACATGGGACAATGCTTACAGAGCCAATAATTAAGTCGTTTGACGCAATCGTTGATCAGAATTGTACTGCACTCATTTTAGGTACCATGCCGGGGAATGAGTCTTTAAACTCAAGTCAGTATTACGGACATCCTGATAATATCTTTTGAGATATAATTGTTCGGATACTTTCACCAGCTCTTTCGGAAATGGAGATAGATAAGACGACGTATACTCAAAAGACGGACTTAATACTTTCTAACCACATTGGATTATGGGACGTTTTACAGCATTGCAACAGGACAGGAAATCTTGACAGTAAAATACGGAACGAAATCAAAAACGATTTTGAAGCATTTTTTCCCAACCATCCGAAAATAATAAAACTGATTTTTAACGGTCAAACAGCAGAGAAGTATTTTGACAGTTGTTTCAGTCATCTAATTAAGGAGCGCCGTCTCACAAAAGTTATTTTGCCATCTACAAGTCCGTCACATACATTAAACCCATTTACGAAACTTAAACAGTGGCGTACAGCGCTAACATCCTAAAGAAAACTGCGACCAACATGGGTCACTGTTGCACAACAATTTTTTTTAATAATAGCACTTGTATTGTCTGGTACGATTATTATAAAGCAAATTACCGGGCTTTATTTCTTTGGTTAAAAAATATAATTTCCTGGAACAAAAAAAATGAATGCTTCATTTTGCTTTGTAATGAGTTGCAGGAACGAGATTTTTAGAGCCGCAAAAGCCTTGGCTGCCTTTGCTTTGAGCAATGCGATTATTTTTATGTTTGATTTGGGCGCTGTAAACCGCAACCATTTCTTAAGATTATACACCGTAGCTGCAAGCAACAACATTTTATTAGTTGCTTTTATTCCAACTGTGGCTAAGCGGTTAAAAATTAAGAATGTAGAAAAAAAAGGATTTTGATAAAACGTCTTATATTTATGAGTTATGCACCATTTTAAAAACGACAATCTATGAAATCAACAACATTTTTTACACTAGCATTTGGACTGCTATCCTTAGCGGTAAAAGGACAAAACTTGAATTTAAATGACTGTATCAAACTACAAAAAAAGTAATAGAGTTACAATAAATCAAACTCTTCAATCTAAAAGTTCCAAATGGGAATTTTCTGATGGAATGTGGCAATATGATGATGGACTAAAGGCAACTTTCATTAGAAAAACTAATGGCGATTTAAATAACTCAGAAATAATAGTAATCACAAATAATAACAGTATCATGAACACTTTTGTTGACGACATAAAAAATAATGGGATGATTCAAGACGGGAACAAAGCAGCATTTATCGGAAAAAATTATGTTGTCTTGTTTATAACAAAAACAAATAAGTTTGGCGAAAAAATATACTCAATACATATAATGCCAAAATCAATGTATTGATAAAAAGATGATGGCTACAAAAAATAATTTACTTTTTATAATGATCCTCTCAACCTTGAATACTACTCCTCAAAACATGATTCCAGAATGGTGTGAACCAAAAGGACTGATTTTTGGTTTATCCGAAAGATTTGCGTTCAGGTTTAACCACTTTCTACAAGGAACTGATTAAAACAATTCTTAATTATAACTATTTAGCTGAATTAACTCTAATCGTAAGACCGACAGCCAAAAATGAGATTGAAAACTTCTGTAATCAAAGTTTTTTTCAATTAATGTGAAATTCTCCAATGTACCA
Source organism: Chitinophagaceae bacterium (assembly GCA_037721545.1). GTDB lineage: Bacteria > Bacteroidota > Bacteroidia > Chitinophagales > Chitinophagaceae > Ginsengibacter. The sequence goes on along the minus strand of JBBJOK010000379.1, from coordinate 130 downwards.
TATTGGTATGCCGATGAAGTGAGTGACACAACGATGATGCTACAAAATACAAATGCCGGCATCCAAATTTTTTCTTACTTCTGCAGATACATCACTTCTTTTACCAAATTCACTGTTCTTGGCACATCGG
>JBBJOK010000378.1:0-3043 GCA_037721545.1 Chitinophagaceae bacterium | reverse complement strand
TAAAAGAAGGTGACGATATTTATTTAGGTGACGATGAGTTAGAAGTTATTGAAGCGCCGGGGCACTCACCCGGAAGCATTTGCTTTTATTGCAAAGCACAAAAATTTATCATTGGCGGGGATGTTTTGTTTAACGGCAGCATTGGCAGAACAGATTTACCCGGTGGCGATTATGATACCCTGATAAAAAGTATAAAGGAAAAAATGTTTGTGTTACCTGATGAAGTTATTGTTTATAACGGCCATGGCCCTGAAACAACAATCGGGAATGAGAAAAAATTTAATCCGTTTGTGGGAGAGAAAGCGTAAGTACTTTCAAACTAATTGGAGTAGCTAATATAGTTGTTGGTGAGCATCGCACAAAAGCAAATACACAGAACACCAACAACGGCAGAGAAATAACTAAAACCAATCTTCTCATTATTCCGTCATTAAATCATAAATATCAAAAATCCTTAGCAATCAAACAATGAAGAAACTGAACACTTTATTTCTCCTCACCTTCATATCTTTTTTATTAGCCTGTTGCAATACAAAATTTCAAAGTAATGAGCATTCCAAACCATTACAAAGTAAAAATAGCTCCAACTCGGCAGTTAATATGAATTTAGATTACGGAGGTATTGAAGCAATGATTGATGCATTAGAGAAGGATTCTCTTACTGATGCTGATGTAGATGGCTTGCTACGCGTTCATGGGGTCCGATCAATGGTAAATAATGTGACGAACTATCTTCCCGAATATGGGTTAGATGAATTTCGGGATGAAGTAAAAACGTTTGCGAAAACCAAGAAATCCGGTAAGAGTGGTCTCTATTTTCAACTTCACTACATTTGGCAAACCCGTACGCATGTACGTTCTCTGATTGCATCGATAAAGAAAAGCGAGAAGGAAATTATTCGCAGCACCCTTGATCAGTTACAGCGATACAGCCCTAAAATAGATCGATTAATTGTTAACGTTTATTTTATCGGAGGAGGAGTTTCAGATGGCATTGTATTCGACAACAGTAAAGAACCTGCTTTTTATATAAATCTTTCTACTACAGATGACTCTATCTCAGATTACAATGATGTCGTAGCTAATATGGCACACGAAGCATACCATGTTTTTCAGAAGGTGGCTCTTAACGGGGCAGGTATGGAGGCCGTTGCCTATCAACACGATAAGCTTAAGACTGTAGAACGCCTGATTGCTGTAACCCTTGCTGAGGGTACCGCTAATTATGTGGTTGATCCCACTGTTTCAAATGCCGCAGGTGAAATGATGGAGAAGTCCAGGCAGCGTTACCTGAGGAATGCACAGCGTGAGCGCATGCAGGAGAATTTTGCACTTTTTGATTCGGTTTTACAGGAAGTGCGTGTTAAAAAAATTGCCTGGAATGATCTATATCAAATTGGATTTTCCGGTAATAACGATGCACGTTTTTACTTTGTCGGTTATCAAATGGCAAAAGTTATCGACAAATATTGCGGATTTAAATGTATCGGCGAACTTTTTGAAAAACAACCGGTGGAGTTTTTCCGTCAATATATTACACTTTACAGGAAACATCCTGAAATAACAGGCCGCTTTTCAAAGTCAATTGAGGAATTTTTACTTCAATATTGATGAAAAAGATAATAATGCTTAAAACACGAGGCTGAGTCCCAAGAGACCCAAGCGGTGACTTCATTCTTAGCCCTATCTCTTTTGCGTTGGCTTTAGTTAACAAGGATACGGCGTTTATAAATTCTTTGGCGCCATGTCCCGCCATACAAATGCTTGGCATGGGAGACACTGCTACGGAAAAAATGAATAATGCCGGCAATTTTATTTTGATTGTATAAGCGAATATTCTTTTCCATTTTTTGCTTTTGCTGAAGCGTGGGTTATCCTGTCATTACTGACCGTTTATTTATGATTGTACGGAAGCCAATAGCATGACCGCCAACGTTTTTCGGCTTGGCGATGTGGCGGATTTAGCACTAAAGTTCATATGAATTCCCAATGTTGAATTAAGCACAAATGTTTCATAGAAGCACGTCAGCCGCCATATTGCCAAACCGATATTAGCGGTTCGTTGTTTCCTTCTTTGCCATCAAATTCCATTTTTTTAGTCCGCCAAATAGAAAGAAAAGCCCAACTGTCAAAGCGAATATTGAATAGATTGTTTCTGACGTTGAGTTTGTTCCTTGTATGTTGTCGGTTACTAATTCTCCAAGCCCCCTGAGTAAATATATGCCTGCAATTAAAAATATTACAGTTTTTAGAAATGGTAATTTTCTAAATTTATTGTCTGCTGATAGTCCGTATAGTCCGAAAATGAAAAATACTATTGCTACAAAAATTGTAAGTAAATATGGTAATGAAGAATGTGTTTGAGCAAGTTCTGTCATTTCTTTTCCAATACCTGTTACTTCAAACATTTTGTCAGCCCAAAATAGTCCAACGAGGTGTCCAATTGCAATTAGGATGTTAATGTATCCTCCAAGTTTTAGCATAATTCTGTTAGTTTGTTCCGTAATAAATGAGTCCGCTTATCATTAATAGTAAAATCCATTGTCCAAGTTTCAAATAATTTTTTGGGAACTGCTTTGAGATTAGAATTGTGAAAGCCCAAGCAATTGCATAACCTAAAAAGTAAATGGTCAAAATTTGTAATAAAGTCTTTTCGTTGTCAAAATAGTTTGTAAAGTTTATTAGTCCAAGTCCAATTGTCTCAAGGAGTAAGTCAAACGAAACCCAATGCCAACCGCATCTTGCCATTGTCCATTTTTCTCTTTTTTGAAAATTTTCGTCAGTTTCTTCTGTTGGTTAGTTCACTTTCAATTCTTTGTCGCCTACAAATGTGTGAATTACAAATGCCAAAAGTGTCAATATGTTTGCTATTAAAATTGGTATGTTCATTTTTAGTTTCTGTTTCGTTTTATAATGACCTGTAACTCATCGATTGGCGTTATAAGATGGACTATAAAAAATATTGGCATTCAAAATCAATCATGTAATATTAACCTGTTGGCGGAGTTATTTTTTAAAAAGTTGGGACAAAAGATGCAATGCA
>JBBJOK010000002.1:35290-40443 GCA_037721545.1 Chitinophagaceae bacterium | reverse complement strand
CCAAATACTTCCTGAATCTGCAAGCCCTGGTAAGCAAACATTTCGGTAAAATCACCTAAGGAAAATTTAGCAACTTTTTCAGTATACTCCAGCGGTTCTTCTAAATTTTCATCTTCAACAACTATTTTTTTATAAAAATGATCTTCATCAAACCATTTGGTAATGTAATAGTTAACATCTTCTATTTCCTTTTCACTTTTATGCACTAAATGATCCTCAGCATAATGCACGTTTAAGTAATCCATTACAAAAACTCCGTTTGGCTTTAAAGCTTGGGCAATGGTGCGTATGGCATTATCATGCTCTCTTCTTGTTTTAAAATATCCAAAACTGGTAAAAAAATTAAAAGCATAATCAAAATAATTTATTCTGAAAGGCAAACGCATATCATGAACAAAAAATTCAAGATTTTCCGATTCTTCCTCTTTGGCCTCCCTGATACTATCTTCAGAAAGATCAATACCTGTTACGTTAAAGTTTTTCTCAGCTAATTGAATGGAGTGCCTTCCCTTGCCGCAGGCAACATCAAGCATTTGGGTGCCCGGTTGAGGTTTAAGATGTTCTATAAGCTTGTTTATAAAAGCCGCTGCCTCCGTTTCGTCACGCTTAAAATATAATTGATGATAATAAGGAGAATTGAACCAATCTTTAAACCAGGCTGCTGTCATCATCGTAAATAATTATGCAAAATAATGAATCAAAAACCAACAATAGCATCAAGCATATTTTATCTACATTTGCATGCTAAAAAAACACCTAGAAAAAAGTGGCACTGATAAAAAGTATTTCCGGCATACGCGGAACAATTGGAGGACAACCGGGCGATAATCTTACACCTTTAGACATTGTAAAATTTACAGCGGCTTATGGTACCTGGATAGCTCAAAATAACAACCCGGGGCAGGGAAGTAAAAAAATTATTATCGGGAGAGATGGCCGTATAAGCGGTGAGTTGGTAAACAGGCTTGTTTCAAGCACGCTGCAGGCTTTAGGTTTTACCGTAATTGATCTTGGGTTGAGTACAACGCCTACTGTTGAAATGGCCGTAAATAGTGAGGAAGCTGCCGGTGGCATTATTATTACTGCAAGCCATAATCCTAAAGAATGGAATGCACTCAAGCTCTTAAACAGCAATGGCGAATTTATTAACGCTGAAGAAGGCTTAGCAGTATTGCAACTGGCAGAGAAGGGAAGTTTCAATTTTGTATCAGTTGATAAAATAGGCTCCTACCAACAGGATGATTCTTATTTACAAAAGCATATTGATGCGGTAGTGAACTATGAATTGGTAGATGTTGCCGCGATAAAAAGATCTAAATTTAAAATTGTAATTGATGGCATTAACAGTACGGGAGCTACTTTTATTCCCGCCTTATTAAGAGCTTTAGGTGTTAAGGATATTGTTATTTTGAATGAAGAAGTGAATGGGCAATTTGCTCATAATCCTGAACCGCTGCCGGAGCATTTATCAGGATTAAGTGCAGCTGTACAAAAAAATGAAGCACATCTTGGTATTGCAGTAGACCCTGATGTAGACCGTGTTTGTTTTGTTTGCGAAGATGGAAGTATGTTTGGTGAAGAGTATACGCTGGTAGCAGTGGCCGATTATGTATTAAGCAAAAGAAAAGGAAATGCCGTGAGTAACATGTCTTCAACAAAGGCGCTCAAGGATATTACCCAAAAACATGGTGGCGAATATTTTCCTTCAGCGGTTGGGGAAGTAAATGTTGTAACGAAAATGAAAGCGGTAAACGCAGTAATTGGGGGCGAAGGAAATGGTGGAATTATTGTACCGGACTTTCATTATGGAAGGGATGCGTTAATAGGGATAGGATTATTTCTTACCCACCTTGCCCTTTCTAAAAAAAGTACTAAGCAATTAAGAGGTTCTTATCCTGATTATTTTATTTCTAAAAATAAAATTGCATTAGAAAAGAATGTTGACGTAACAGAAATTTTTAAAAGAATAAAGGAAAAATATAAAAACAATCCGATCAATACAGAAGATGGATTGAAAATAGAATTTGATAATGATTGGGTTCACCTTAGAACGAGCAATACAGAGCCTATCATAAGAATTTATTCGGAAAGCAATTTTGAAACTACTGCGCAAAATATTGCCCGCAAGCTGATGAAAGATATTAGTGAGGTTATCTAATTTCAGTCATTAAGTCAATGAGTCATTAGTCATTATATAAACACTGGCCATTGACCCAATGACAAATGACCAATAACTTTTTATTTATGACCCAAAGGATTTACATCGACAATGCTGCCACTACTTCTCTCGATACTGAAGTACTGGATGCCATGATGCCTTATCTCACAGAAAAGTATGGCAATCCCTCCTCTATCTATTCTTATGGCAGAGAAACACGCATGGCAATTGAGAATGCAAGAAAATCAGTTGCTAAAATTCTTAATGCTCATCCCGCTGAAATATTTTTTACAAGCGGTGGAACTGAAAGCAGTAATACCGCCATTAATGCGGCTGTTAAAGATTTAGGTTGTAAACATATCATCAGCTCTATTATTGAACATCATGCAACATTGCATACTATTAAAAATTTAAAACAAACAAAACAGGCAGAAGTAAGTTATGTAAAACTTTTACCCAATGGGCATATCGATGTCAGTGATCTTGAAAAGATATTATCAGTAAGCAAAGAAAAGTGTTTAGTAAGCCTGATGCATGCAAACAATGAGATCGGAAATATTTTAGATATTCATACAGCAGGAAATATCTGTAAGAAATACAATGCTATTTTTCATTCGGACACTGTACAAACAGTAGGTCATTTTCCCTTTGACCTGCGAAATACCCCGGTGGATTTTATAACCGGTGCTGCGCATAAATTTCATGGTCCCAAAGGTGTAGGTATTTTGTATGTAAATGAAAATATTAAGATAAAACCATTTGTGCACGGGGGCGGACAAGAAAGAAACATGAGAGCAGGCACAGAAAATTTATATGGTATTATTGGTTTTGCCAAAGCGCTTGAACTTGCAACAGCTAATCATCAAACCGATAGCGCTAAGATTAAAGGACTGAAAAATTACATGATGGAAATGCTGCAAAAAAATATTCCCGCTGTGGTATTCAATGGCGATCCATCCGGCGATAGTTTATATACCCTACTGAGTGCAGGTTTACCGAAATCAGAAAGATCAGAAATGCTTTTATTCAACCTTGACATCCATCATATTTGTGCAAGCGGGGGAAGCGCCTGCACATCAGGAGCTGATGCTGGAAGTCATGTAATTCGTGCACTCAATAATTCTTTAGATAAAGTAACAGTTAGGTTCTCCTTCAGCAAATACAATACAGAACAGGAAATAGAGTATGTAGTAGAAATTTTAAAAGGATTGATTTAGGTATTGTAATGATAGATTATTTTTTATTGGCATTTATCAATGAACCTTCTTTTGTTTTTATAGAATCTGCAACAAGTGTATTTATTTTTTCAATTTCCAATTGCGATAAGTATCGCCATCTGCCTGTTTCTATTCCTGATAAAGTAATATTCATGATACGCACACGAACAAGCCGGGTTACCTGATAATGTAATGACTCACACATTCTCCTTATTTGCCGGTTTAATCCCTGGGTAAGAACAATTTTAAAAACATTTTTACTTTCCTGTTTTACAAAACATTTTTGAGTAATTGTACCTAAAATTTCAATCCCATCACTCATCCGCCTTATAAAATCCTGAGTAACCGGCTTATTAACTGTTACTATGTATTCTTTTTCGTGATTATTGCCTGCCCGTAAAATTTTGTTTACAATATCCCCATCATTTGTTAAAAATATTAATCCTTCTGAAGGCTTATCCAGCCTGCCTATAGGGAAAATTCTCTTTGGATAGTTTAGGTAACTAATGATATTGTATTTATCTTTTAAATCTGTTGTACTCGATATGCCGACGGGTTTATGAAATGCTATATAAACCGGCTTATCTTTTGATTTTAATAACTTGTCATCAATTTTAATAACATCATTGTAGCTAACCCTGTTTCCTGATTTAGGTAGTTTACCATTTACTGAAACTCTTCCTGCTTCTATTAATTTATCCGCCTCCCTTCTTGAACAATACCCTGTTTCGCTAATAAATTTGTTTAAACTTATATCTTTTTGTTCTTCCATAATAAATTACAGGCTACGAAGAATAACTTAACTTTTTTATCAACTCTTGCGGCAACTTTGGCAATTTTTTTCTTTCAATTAAAAAAGTAGACAGTCCCTCAATGTCCCTGAAAATATTGTGCTTAGCCAATGCCCCTTCCAAATAGCCAGCCCCGGAAGAGCCACCCGTACCTGTTCTCATACCTATCATTCGGCGTACCATAACCAAATGCTTATGCCTCCAGCCGGCCATTTGATGATCTATCTCAATAAGATTATCCAGAATTTGGTAAGACGTTTGAAACACCGGGAAATCTCTGTACAACATAATGAACAATGCTGACCTCATAGCTTTTGCTGACAAACTTGTTGTATTTGCATTTGCCTGTTCATCGCTTACACTGTTTCTTTTTTCAAAAAAAATAAAATCCAGAAGATCTATATTTTGGACTTCTCTTTCCGTTAAACCTTCTTTATAAATTTCTCTGTAATTACTCCAAAAGGGATGCAGATTATCAGCCGCCTGTTGACAGCCTTTCCAAAATTCATCTTCAAAAAAAGGCATTCTCTCAAGCCAGTTATTAATAAGATGAATCAAAGATGCTTTTGACTCAGTTTCATTTATTTTATTAAGATCATCCTGATCAAATCCTCCTTCTCCGGAACGTTTATAATATTCTTTATTATGGCGGCTTTCCATAGCCAATCCTAATGTGGTTTCCACTAACCTGAACTGCAAACTTTGAAAACCGGAAGAAGGGGTAAGCAGGTTTCTGAATTCTAAAAAATCCAAAGGTGTCATCGTATCCATTAAACCAACCTGCTGATTCAACAGTTCAAGTATTCGAACCACCCGATGCAACCGGTGTCTCACAAGACTCAGGTCTTCAGAGTTATCATCAATTTTGTCTTTTTTAAAAACATTACAAACAAAATCAAGTTCAAAAAGAATTTGTTTAAACCAAAGCTCATAGGCCTGGTGTACAATAATGAATAACATTTCATCATGCGCAGGCTTGTTAAGTTT
>JBBJOK010000002.1:31489-35190 GCA_037721545.1 Chitinophagaceae bacterium | reverse complement strand
AGGCCTGGTGTACAATAATGAATAACATTTCATCATGCGCAGGCTTGTTAAGTTTGAAGCTTTCAGGATGTTGTGCTTCGAGAATTTTATTAAGTGCTAAATAATCGCTGTAATACATTTTATTATCCATAATTTAACTATTTAAAAAATATTATGAATAAGCATCTTTTCTGTGTGCAATTTTTAATATTTCAACAATAAGCACATCACTTTGCACAGATTAGATTATCCTGTAATTTCCGATACGGATACGATAGAGCTTTTTGAATCCTTTAATTTTTTATACCCATTCGGAAATGGATTACTTCTTAAAGTAAGTATGTGATCCTTTATGGCCAGTATTGTAGCAGTAGGAAGATTCGCAAGCTCCTTCTCAGCTGATTTTTTTATTTTTAGCTGATAGCCTGCCATTTGAAGGTTTTGCTTTTAATATTTTGGAGACAGCCTTTTCAAAATCTACTGAAGGTTCCTGTAATCTATTTTGAGCCTCCAAACCATCAAGAAAATCTTCTATTTCTTCTTTATAATTTTTCATGCTTATAACCACAGCAGTTTTATTTCCTTGCTCATCTGTTAAATAATTAACACCTTTCATTTCGAATGTTTTGTCAAATTTAAATAAAATTTTTAGAGCATTACCTGTTTTCATGGAGCGGAGGTCATAAGGTGGTACTTCTATTTTACCATGTTTTTAACTTCCTGTAATTTCAGCAAAGCTTCCACAGGGGTAAGCCTGTTGATGTCAACGGCCTCAAGAATTTTTCTGATTTCCTCAAATGCCTGGGAATGCGCATCAAAAATACTAAGCTGTAATTTGGGGTTTCCGATTTTTTTTAAAGCAGCGCTTAGTTTGTCGCCTGAATGGTCATCAGAGGGATCATCAACATGTTTTGTTTCCAATTGCTTTAAAATTTCATTTGCCCTTTGAATCAGGGATGGTGGCATCCCTGCCATTTTTGCAACATGAATTCCAAAACTGTGTATGCTGCCACCAACTGCTAATTTTCTTAAAAAAATAATTTTATTCCCAAGCTCTTTATTGGTAACATGATAATTTTTTACACGGGGCAATCTGTTTTCTAATTCATTCAATTCATGATAATGGGTTGCAAATAAAGTTTTAGGCATATAGGGAGAAGCGTGTAAAAATTCCACAATGCTCCAGGCAATGGAAATACCGTCGTATGTAGACGTGCCACGGCCAATCTCATCTAAAAGAATTAAGCTTCTGGAAGTTAAATTATTTATGATACTGGCTGTTTCATTCATCTCAACCATAAATGTGCTTTCCCCGCTGCTTAGGTTATCATTAGCACCAACCCTTGTAAAAATTTTATCTGTTAAGGGGATCCTTGCTTCATCAGCCGGAACAAAACTTCCCATGTGTGCCATTAAAGTAATTAAAGCAGTTTGCCGTAGAATGGCGCTTTTACCACTCATATTGGGGCCGGTTAAAATTATAATCTGTACAGAAGAAGGATCTAAAGAAATGTCGTTAGGTATATAAACTTCACCCTGCGGTAAATTTCGTTCTATAACGGGATGACGGCTTTCTTTTAATTCCAATTCATTATTGTGATGAACTACTGGTTTTTTATAATTGAATTGCAAAGCATTATTGGCAAAACAGCAAAGGCAATCCAGCACTGCCATAACATGCCCGTTTACCTGCATGGGAGCTATATAATCCTGTAATTCAATTAAAAGTTTTTCAAATATCTGAAGTTCGATGCGAAGAATTTTTTCTTCTGCGCCTGTAATTTTTTCCTCATACTCCTTTAGCTCAGGAGTAATGTATCTTTCCGCATTGGTAAGTGTCTGCTTGCGTATCCAATCAGCAGGTACTTTTGATTTATGTAGGTTGGTAACCTCCAGGTAATAACCAAAAACATTATTAAAACCTATTCGCAATGATGATATGCCTGTTGCCTCGCTTTCCTTTTTTTGCAGCTCCAGCAGGTATGTTTTACCATGGGTAGCAATATTTCTAAGTTCATCTAAATTTTCATCAACATTCATTGCAATTACATTTCCTTTGGATGTAGCAATGGGAGGGTTATCAATAATTTCTTTTAGAATTTTATCAGCAATGTATTGACAAGGGTTAAGAGAATCTCCTAACCTTTTTAAATAATCATTTTCAACATTTTCACAAATAGATTTTATCAGCTGTACCTGCATCAATCCTTTAGCGATCTGTAAAACTTCCCTGGGATTTATTTTTTTTAAGGATATTTTACTAACTAACCTTTCTACATCTCCTGAAAGTTTAATGGATTGGCTAATTTTATTTCTAATATCTACGGCTTTTATCAAAAACTCCACTAAATCTAAACGCTCATCAATTTTAATAATATCAGTTAACGGGAATACCAGCCACCGTTTGAGCAATCTTGCACCCATTGGTGAAACTGTATTATCTAAAACCTTAAGCAACGAATTATTTGGCTCCTCACCACCAAGAAGTTCAAGATTACGAATCGTAAACCGATCCATCCATAAATGATCACCTTTATCAATTCTTTGTAAGGTTGTAATGTGCTGCAGGTTTGGATGCTCAGTATCTTTTAAATAATGTAAAACAGCGCTTGCTGCTACAATTCCGGTATGCATATCCTCCACACCAAAACCTTTTAAACTTTGCGTGTCAAAATGTTTTAATAAACTTTCTTTTGCATAAGCGTCAGCAAAAATCCACTCATCCAGTGTGTAGGTATAAAATTTACTTCCAAAGTAATTTTTAAAATGTTTTTGCCTGTTGCGCTGAAATACAATTTCTGCTGGCTGAAAACTCTGCAATAATTTATCAGCATATTCCTTATTCCCTTCAGCAATAAAAAATTCTCCGGTAGAAATATCTAAAAATGCAAGCCCCAGATGGTCTTCATTAAAATGTAAGCCGCATAAAAAATTGTTCTGGTTATGTTCTAATAATTTATCATTTGTAGCTACTCCCGGGGTTATCAGTTCGGTTACTCCCCTCTTAACAATCCCTTTTACCAGTTTAGGGTCTTCCAATTGATCACAAATGGCAACTCTAAATCCTGCTTTTACCAGTTTATGCAAATACGTATCAAGCGCATGATGGGGGAAACCTGCAAGTTCTGATGCAGTGGGAGAATTGTTATTCCTTTTGGTTAAAGTAATGCCCAGCACTTTGGATGCAGTGACCGCATCAGCCCCAAAAGTTTCATAAAAATCCCCTACACGAAAGAGCAAAATGGCATCAGGATATTTAGCCTTGATAGCATTATGCTGTAGCATCATCGGAGTATCTGCAGTTGATTTAGCCATACATTATATCATCCAAAAATAAGGCTTTACAATGTGGCTCCGAAAGTTTATGAACATTGTGAATTACTTTTGCAACAAGCTGTTTTAAATGAAGAAACTTAGCATGGATGAGCTGGAAAGAAAGAGCATTGTTGAATTTAAAAGCTCAGAAAAATTCCCTGTGATAGTAGTATTGGAGAATATTCGCAGTATGCATAATGTAGGGAGTGTATTTAGAACTGCTGATGCGTTTTTAATTGAAGCTATTTATATATGCGGATATACTGCCCAGCCTCCCCGGAAAGAAATAGATAAAACTGCTCTTGGTGCTACTGAAACAGTATCGTGGCGTTACTTTGCAACCACAAAAGAGGCTATAAAGGAATTAGAAAATAAGTATTACAAAATATTCGCTATAGAACAGGTTG
>JBBJOK010000002.1:28132-31389 GCA_037721545.1 Chitinophagaceae bacterium | reverse complement strand
GCTATAAAGGAATTAGAAAATAAGTATTACAAAATATTCGCTATAGAACAGGTTGATAAGAGTATTTCTTTGGAAAAACTTAGCGCAATGGATACTAAAAAGGTTGCTTTTATTTTCGGCAATGAGGTAAGCGGAGTAGAAGCTGAAACAATTGCTTTGTGTAATGGTTGTATTGAGATACCGCAATTTGGCATGAAGCATTCTTTAAATATTTCGGTAGCCGCAGGGATTGTTTTATGGGAGGTTATCAGAACAAAAACACCCTAACCCCCTAAAGGGGAATATGGAAAATTCGACTATGGAAAAAGAAAGTGATTCTTATAAATTAAAAAACTCATCATCAAATAGAGTTAAAGCCCCTTTAGGGGTTTGGGGTAATTACCTCTCACTTATAAAATTTTCACACACCATTTTTGCAATGCCTTTTGCATTGATTGGTTTTTTTCTTGCACTGACACAAACAAAATACACAACTCAAAAACCCTGGTGGCAATTATTACTTCTGGTTATCGGCTGTATGATTTTTGCACGAAGTGCTGCCATGGCTTTTAATCGTTGGTTGGATAAAAATTTCGATGCATTAAATCCTCGTACTGCGATAAGAGAAATTCCTTCCGGGATTATTTCCGGTAAAAATGCAATGCTGTTTGTCATATTTAATTGTATTGCCTTTATTATCTGCACTTATTTTATCAATCCCATTTGCTTTTATCTTTCACCAGTTGCCCTATTTATTATTTTATTTTATAGTTATACAAAAAGATTTACTCCACTTTGCCATCTCGTATTGGGATTGGGCTTAAGTCTGGCACCTATTGGTGCCTACCTGGCAGTTACGGGCAAGTTTGATTTACTACCCGTTTTATTTTCATTTACAGTTTTATTTTGGGTTAGCGGCTTTGATATAATTTATGCCCTGCAGGATGAAGAATTTGATAAAGCAAATAAATTATATTCCATACCTGCGGTATTAGGAAAAGCAAAAGCACTCAGCGTTTCTAAAATATTACATACATTAAGCATTGCCTGTGTAATTACTGCGGGAGTTTACGGTCAATTTAACTGGCTTTACTGGTTGGGTATTATAGTTTTTGGCGGAATGCTCATTTATCAACATTCAGTTGTTAGTCCTAATGATCTAAGTAAAATTAATCTTGCATTTATGACATCCAACGGATTTGCATCTGTAATTTTTGCAATCTTTGTACTGTTAGATCTATTCATCTTTAAAACAAAAATTCCCCTTTAGGGATTAGAGGTATGGCCAGAATAATTTGTTTAGATTATGGCGGTAAACGAACGGGTGTTGCAGTTACTGACCCCTTGCAAATTATTGCCACAGGCTTAACAACAATTGATTCAGTTGAACTCATACCTTTTTTGAAAAAATACTTTTTACAGGAAGCTGTGGAACTGATAATCATTGGGGACCCTAAAAATTTAAATGACTCGGACACAGATGCCACTCCATTGGTACGAAATGCCATAAAAAAACTTGAGAAAGAGTTTCCGGAGATACCCCTAAAATCGGTAGACGAAAGATTTACTTCTAAAAGAGCTAAACAAGCTATGATTGAAATGGGTATGAAAAAAAAAGACAGGAGAAATAAAAGAACTGTAGATGAAATTGCTGCAACTATGATGTTACAGGAATATTTGCAAACCTATAGCCCATAAGGATATTTTGTAAACACTATATCTTAAATTTACATTTTCATAATCTTTAAATATTCTCCCTTAGGAGTAAGTGGTATGATTCTTCCGATAGTTGCGTATGGTTCACCGGTTTTAAGAAAGGTTTGCATAGATATTTCAGCTGATTATCCCCAATTGGATAAATTGATCGAGGACATGTGGGAAACTATGTATAACAGCAAGGGCGTGGGTTTGGCGGCCCCACAGGTTAATAAGGATATTCGTTTATTTGTAATGGACAGCCTCCAGATTATTGAAAACCTGGAGGATGATGAAAAGCAAGATTATCCCAACGACGGTGGTTATAAGGGTGTTTTTTTAAACGCACACATTACAGCTGTTAATGGTAAAGAATGGGCCTATAATGAAGGATGCCTCAGCATACCTAAAATAAGGGAAGACATTTACCGAAAAGAAGAAATTACTATAAATTTTGTGGATGAAAATTTTCAGTCCCATACCAAAACATTTAACGGAATAACTGCCAGGGTTATCATGCACGAGTACGATCACATTGAAGGCAAATTATTTATTGACCTGCTGATGCCATTAAAAAGAAAGTTGCTTAAACGCAAGCTTGATGATATTACCAAAGGAAAGATAAATGTTGATTATAGAATGGCATTTCAAAATAACAGATAATTACAAATCCTTCTTTTTAGATAGTTTAAATTTGCAGCTATGTTTAAGCACATTATTGCTGCACTTATTATTTTTATACCACACAGTCTCTCTGCGCAAAATAAAAACGACACTGTTGTTAATATTGAGGGAAGAGTAATCACCCTTTCTGAAGTTGTTGTGAATAACAAAATAAATGTACCTGCTTTTATTGACAGAGTAAGAAACGATACAACTTTTTATAAAGCTTTTCGTACGCTCCGTATACTTGGCTTTACAGCTCTCAATGATATAAGAATGGTGAATAAAGATGGAGATATCAAAGCCTCTCTAAGAAGTAAAACAAAGCAGGTAAGAAGTAATAATTGCAGAACTATGGAGGTATTGGAAGAAACGACAACAGGTGATATATACGATAAAAATAAAAACTTCAATTACTATACAAGTGAAATGTATGCAGGTCTTTTTTTTACAAAAGGAACTATATGTGGAGAAGATAATATTGTAAAAGGGATAGAGCATTCCACGGCAGGTTTGAGTGGAATGGAAAAACACAAAGCCCAATTAAAAATGCTATTCTTTAATCCGGGGAAGCAAATAAATGGCATTCCTTTTATCAGTGGCAAAACAGCAATTTTTGATAAAGACATGGCTGATAAATATGACTTGAGTATTGACATGGAACAATACAATAATACAAGCTGTTACATATTTAAAATAAAAGCAAAGCCAAATAGAAAAGGTGATGTGGTAATAGATGAAATGACGACATGGTTCAATGATAAAACATTCGAAATAATTGCCCGTAATTATTCAATTAGCTATGATGCCGGTGTATATGATTTTAATGTTCAGATGCAGGTTGAGTTATCTAAAATTGGAGAATATCTTGTTCCTTCACTTATAAGATATATTGGGAACTGGAAAGCTATTTTTAAGAA
>JBBJOK010000002.1:20146-28032 GCA_037721545.1 Chitinophagaceae bacterium | reverse complement strand
GAGCAATCGCTGATAGCATTAAGAATAACTTTAAAACATCCTGACCGTACCCAACTTGCCGAGCAATACAACATGCATAAGAAATTTGGCAGTTTATTTATTGATATGAATGCAACTTTGGTACATAAATTTTCGAAGACCACAACTTTTGGAAAAGAATATTTAAAACAAATAGATCTCGCATTATATTCAACAAGCGAAAGTGCTAGAATAACTGAACTAGAAAAAGAATATAAAAATGGTAACAGATCAATCCCTTTTCTGGAAATTCTTCTTACAAAAAGAAAATCACTAAACATAGCTACTGAATTCTTTTAGACGAGTATGTTGCTCTCTTGCCATATGATTCATCACAGTCAATAACTTCTTTGGCTTTTATTGCGCAGATGGCGCCTATGCTGGATAGTAAAGCAAGTAATATATTGCGTAAAGATCAGCAATTATTTAATCGGGCATGGTATAGCATGAGCAATCCTTTGCGTATTGGAATTAATAATGTAATTATTTATAAAGGGATGAAAAAAGCGATTGATGAAAAAAATGAAGGCGCAGCTAATCGTGTTGCAGCTTTTGCACAAGGAACTTATATGGGTAATTACGCGGGGGGCACCAAGGCCTATGACAAAAACCTGCTTCATTTTTATGAAAAAACGGATACCTCAAAATACTTTAGGAAAGCCATTGCTTATTTTGACCGTTATTTTATGATTCTAAGTCCTGATTCTATTAAAAAAATAGATACGGTAACCAAGAACAGATTATCAGCACAAGCACCAAAAACAGATACAATTATGAATGGTCGTCAGGTACAGAGAACTTCAATAAGCTATACTCCGGTTACGCAAAACTTCACACGGGAATTAAATAACGGAGCCTTGAGCTTTTATAAGATGACGAATAATCCTTACCTTCTTTCAGTAGCTACCGAGTGGGCTAAAAAAGGATTGGAGTTTTATAAATCGCCTGAAATTCTTGATACCTATTCGAGATTATTATACAAACAAAATCAAAAAGCAAAGGCTATTGAGTTACAACATGAAGCAATTGCTTTGCGTAAACAACGAAAATTCTCTACTAAAGAATACGATGCAATATTGGCTAAAATGGTAAAAGACGAAACTATTGACTAGGACCATGCCTACGATTCATTTACTTGTTAAAGGCAACGTGCAGGGGGTTTTCTACAGAGCCACCGCCAAAAAAGTTGCAGAAAATCTTAAACTCACAGGCTGGATAAAAAATACCAAAGAAGGAAATGTAGAAACAATTGTAACAGGTGAAGAAGAAAAGTTAGAGGAATTTTCAAACTGGTGTAAAAAAGGTCCACAAAAAGCGACAGTAGTAGAAGTTATTACGAAGCAAGAAAAAGAAACACATTATAATACTTTTGAAATCATAAGATGAGCAACTAAAATTATTGTCCGCTAAAATGATTTAATCTGGTTCCTGTCTAATCAACAGTCAGTAACTTCTTAACAGATTCAAAATCCTTAGTATTAAAGTTGAAAGCCCATTATTCCTTTTTCTTCTTCCATTTTTTAAAATCCAGATAATCAAGGTAATAAATGATCTTAAGGGATAAATTAGTATTATGAGGTTCTGAGAATGTATTACTAAAATTTTTGAAGTAGCTGTCCCTGGTATCAGAATTGAAGAGAAAATCCTGGTCTTTCAAAACTATATTTACAAAACTACCTGGTGCAAATTGCCACGTATAAACTGCATCAATATTAAAAATATTAAAATTTTTATTGTTGGTAACTACATCAATGTGTTTGGTACCTGCAAGGGTACCATCATTGTTTAAATCATACAATTGTTTATTTTCTACCTTACTCCAGTAATGCCTTGCACGGATGGTAATACCTGATTTATTATTAAAATTATATTTGGCTGACAATACATTGTCAACAGTTTTAATATCCCGTCTTGAAAAAAGAATATCCTTAAATATGGTGTTTCCATTTGCATCATAAACGAGATCACCAGCTGCATCCCGTAAATTATATATGTTATAAAAGCCGGCATCATTTTTAGCCGGATTATAAGAAATACGGTGCTTGATGGAAAGCTTATCAGTAAATCTGTAATTTTGAGAAAACTCAATTTCGTGAGTATGACTATTAAATAAGCTTCTTAATCCCAGGAAATATTCCACATCAATGGAATATTTTTTTGCCCGATTGCTTTCAACTTCAAAACCGAATTGAAATTTTCGTGGGGTTTCAAAAGAATATCCTGTGACCCTGGGTTCATAAAAATCATTCCCTTTAGGAATATAACCTAAAAACATAAAGGCACCCCACAGGTTTTTCAACTGAATATTCCCGTTAATATTGGTATTAAATCTTTTAAACTTGCTACTAATTTTTTGCAAAGGCACTTCTTTGAAAAGAGCGCTGTAATTGGCATTGTAATTAATTCCTATGCGGTTATACCAACTGGTAGGTTTAATCCACCTATAGCCTGTTCCAAAATAAATATCCCTATAATTATTATTGTTTAAAAAACCCATGTCATTTATATCATATTCCTCATCAGCTGTTTCTTCCGCAATCCTAAAATTCCATCTACCGCCTGTTTTTCCAAAACCCAGGTTATGGGAATAGCCAACAGAGGATTTTCCCCCCGGGCTACTTAACTGACTTACTGCGAACTTGCCATTAAGATTGTAAGTATTTTTCTTGTTATTAACATCAAAAAGTGCGGCACTCACATTCGCATCATAATCCAAACCATTGCGTAAAACATTTGTGTTAATAATTGATACAGAAGAATTATTTTTTAATGTTTGATCTAATACGATAATATTATAGTTGGTCAAGGGACTGGTTTCTATCTTACGAATTTGCTTATTATTACCTTCTACTTCAGCATACATAGGCTTAGTAATGGCGTTAAAAAAACCTATGCCCAATCCATTTTTAGTTCTTCCTGAAATCTTACTTGCATTGATCAATTTTGATTCCTGAGGATTTCTAATTACTTTTTCGTTGCCAGCAATTTGGCCATATACCTCACCGTAACGGATGGGTGTACCTCCTATTCTTCTCGAATAAAATAAATTGCCTTTATTAAATAATTCTGTGCCCTCGGTAAAGAAAGATCTGTTCTCATTGTATTGAATTTCAAAAGGGGAAAGATTTAATACCTGGTTATCACTTTGCACCTGGCCAAAATCGGGCACCAGAGTCATATCCAATGTGAAACTTTCACTGATTCCATATTTCACATCCATACCACCATTTATTGACGTTCGCCAATCTTTTGTGTCGGGTTTATAATGATTGACATACGTAGAAAAATATGGTGAGAAGGATAAACGCAATGGAGACTCTATCTTTCCAATCCCTGTCCACAATCCCTCCTGATTAATAAAGCCATTAACGGTGGGATTAACAGGATTCCACATATACTGTTGGCCCGTTTTATTTCTTCGCCGTGTAATGTTTAACCCCCAGGTTTGATTTTCTTTACTTACAAAACGCAAGGCTGAATAAGGTATCCTCATTTCGAAACTCCAACCATTCGAATGAATTTTTGCTTCGCTATCCCAAACCGAATTCCAGGATCCATCTTCACCATTATCTGAGTTGGAATATTTAGCATCAAATTGTTCACCGTAAGGTGTCACATAAAATCCTACCGCATTTATCTTATCATTGTAGGTATCCAGAATAACACCTACAAAATCATTAACACCAACTTTATCCCTCCCAACCAGTTCTTTTGAAATACTATCTTTTGTTCTCTCATAACAATATCCGCCAATATATACCGAAGTATTATCGTACAATAAATACACCATTGTTTTATTGGTAGAGTCTTCAGGTTTACCGGCATTTGGCCTCCACTCAATAAATCCCGTTGCAGGTACTACATCTTTCCAGGCAGCATCATCGAGGTTTCCATCTATTTTAATATTTGCTGATGTTCGTTTTGCCTCCAATTGTTTAGGCAGTGCCTGGGAGAATGCACCTAGCTGAAAAAATAGAAATAAAAGCAGGGTAGTAACAGTACGCATAAAATAAATTGATTACGAAGATATACGTACGAAAAAACAAAATGTTACCGTTTATGTAAAATAATTTAGAAATAAATTAAAAAATAAACATTACACCCGGCTTCCTGCATATAATTCATATTCTAATAAACGGCAATCAATTATACTTGTATAAAACTCTATTTTTCTTTTGGGCTTTAAACCTATTTTTTTCGCCAAAGCAAGGTTGCCCGTAAAAACATAGCCGGTATATCCTTTACATTTTTTTTTCATAAAATCACCAATCCCTGCATAAGTTTCTTCTAATTGCGTCTCCTCTCCCATGCGCTCACCATATTCCGGATTAAAAAAAACAATTCCGTTCATGTTTTCAGGGATCGGGGTTTCCTCAAAATTACATTTGAAAAATTCTATATAATTTTCAACCCCGGCTGCTCCTGCGTTTATTTTAGATATATTTATGGCATCTTCACTTATATCTGTTGCTATCACTTTCAATGCTGGTAAATCAATTATTTTTTCGTCTAAGGAGGCCCTTTCCTTTTCAAAATAAACATCATCAAAATCTTTTATGTGCATAAAAGCATAATTATTACGATAGAGCCCCGGGAAGCGCTTTGTTGCAATCAATAATGCTTCAATAGCAATTGTGGCAGAGCCACACATTGGATTTATAAAATTTGAACACCTGTCCCACTTAGTGGCAAAAATAGTTGCAGCTGCTAACGCCTCTAACATAGGGGCTTTACCTGGAATTTTTCTATACCCGTGTTTGGCGAGGGTTTCACCTGATGTATCAATAAATATTTCAGCAACTTCATCTCTCCAAAACAAATGTATTACTGCGGCTTCCAAGGATGATCCGGAGTTTGGGCGGCCTCCTGTTTTATTCCGTAATCTATCTACTATGGCATCCTTAACCTTCACATTTGCAAACAGTGAATTATTTATTGTAGGATGTTGAACATTGCTTGTTACAGAAAAATAATTATCGTTGGATAAAATTTTTTCCCATGGCATTTGGAATACTTCCCGATAAATATCATCAGGATGATATGAGGGAAATTCTTTTAATGAATAAAGTATCTGGCTTGCACAACGCATGTGTAAATTAAGCCTGATACAATCATTCAAGGTTCCGAGCAACTCTACGCCGGTGGAAAATGTTCGAACGGGTTTAAAACCCAATTCAAGTATTTCCTGCTCAAGATAAGGTGATAGCCGCTTGCTACAGGTAACAATTATCCTATTGGGTAAAGTGGAAAAATTAGTTACTTCCATCCACCAGCATTTCTTTATTTATTTTAAGCACAAGGCCCTGCAAAACTTTACCTGGCCCCACCTCTGTAAAGTGATTGGCACCATCGGAAATCATAGATTCTATGGTTTGGGTCCACCTTACAGGACCGGTTAGCTGATGAATTAAATTTCTTTTTATTTCATCAGGATGTGTAACTGCTTTTGCGACAACATTTTGATATATCGGGCAAATTGGCTCATTAAAATTTGTTGCTTTTATTACAATGGATAATTCTTCTTTTGCCGGCTCCATTAATGAAGAATGAAAAGCGCCACCAACGGGTAACACCAAAGCTCTTTTAGCTCCTGCCTCTTTCATTAATACACAAGCCTTTTCAATACCCTTGTTACTTCCAGATATTACGATCTGCCCCGGGCAATTATAATTAGCAGCTACCACTACTTCATCTTCTATTGACAAACAAATTTGCTGAACCTTTTTATCATCGAGCCCCAAAATGGCTGCCATTGTGGAAGGGTTTATTTCACACGCTTTTTGCATGGCTTTTGCCCGGATCAAAACCAATTTTAAAGCATCCTCAAATCTTAAAGTTTGGTTCGCGACCAATGCAGAAAATTCTCCTAAGGAATGTCCTGCAACCATATCAGGTACTGCATTGAGGAGTCTTTTATATAGAATTACAGAGTGCAAAAAAATGGCGGGCTGTGTAACTTTTGTTTGCTTAAGATCTTCGTCACTACCTGAAAACATTATATCGGAGATTCGAAAACCTAAAATACTATTACCCTTTTCAAATAACTCCTTTGCCTCCGGATTTGTATCATATAAATGTTTTCCCATACCGCTAAACTGCGAACCTTGACCAGGGAAAATATATGCATGTTTATTCATCAGTGAAGATTTGAACTAATTAATTTTAAAAACTCACTCCGTGTAGGGTTTTTCATAAACTCCCCATCAAATGCAGAGGTAGTTGTAACAGAATTTTGTTTTTGAACCCCTCTCATCATCATACACAAATGTTTTGCTTCTATAACAACTGCCACACCCAAGGGATTAAGGGTTTCCTTTATAGCAGCTAAAATCTCAGTAGTTAATCTTTCCTGAACCTGCAACCTGCGAGAATAAACATCCACAACTCTTGCAATTTTACTAAGCCCCGTTATCCAACCGTTAGGAATATATGCAATATGTGCCTTGCCAAAAAAAGGCACCATGTGATGCTCACACATGCTGTAAAGCTCAATGTCTTTAACAATTATCATCTCACTTACTTCTTCATTAAATTTAGCTGAATTCAATATTGCATGTGCATCTTGCTGATAACCCTGAGTTATAAATTGCATCGCCTTTGCAATTCGTTCCGGTGTTTTAAGCAATCCTTCACGTTGCTGATCTTCACCTAATAATGAAATAATCTGGGAGTAGTTTTGTTTAAGGGCATCCGTAATTTCTTCATCAAAATGCTCTGTTCTTTTATATGCCATAATTTAAATTTTTATCCCAATTGCTATGAGGAGGGATATTCAACAAAATTTCTTTCGGTTTCATATAACCTTATTTGCAGGTCTAACTTTTCTTCGATCTTTTCCCGTAAAATATTATAGATAACTATAGCAATATTTTCAGCTGTTGGGTTTAAATTTTTAAACTCAATGGTATCAAGATTAAGATTTTTATGATCAAATTTTTGTAAAACATATTCCTTCACCATGTCACCCAACATTTTTAGATCAATTAAATAACCCGTTTCAGGATCTGGTACACCTACTACTTTCACAATGAGATCATAATTATGCCCATGGTAGTTTGGATTGCTACACTTGCCAAATACTGAATTATTTTTTTCAATACTCCACGCCGGATTATGCAATCTATGTGCTGCATTAAAATGTTCTTTTCTAAAAACCGCTATTTTACCGCTCATGTTTAAAAATAAAATTTTCTATCTCAGCAAATTGTATTTAATTATTTAGATGGGCCAAAATACTCTACGTAAATTCTTGGCGTTTCATACAATTTAATACAATGCAATTGAACACTTTGCGTAAAGTGGTGTTGTAATTGTTGCCAGATACCTTTAGCCAGATTCTCTGTGGAACATATTTGCCCTTTCAAAAACTCCACTTCTACATTTAAATTTTTGTGATCAAGTTTATCAAGCACATGTTCTTTGATTAAAGAGCTGAGCTTCTTTGCGTCAAACAAAAAACCTGTATCGTTACTTACTTCACCTTTTAAAGTAACAAATAACTCATAATTATGCCCATGCCAGTTCTCATTTGCACATTTTCCAAATACTTCTTCATTCTTATCCCGGCTCCATTCAGGATTATAAAGTTTATGAGCGGCATTAAAATGCTCAACTCTTGTCAGGTATATCATTCTGCGCTAAGAAATTTGAGTAAAGTTAGGGGAGAAATTAAAGTTGTGGTATCTAAATCCGAAATTTGTATGATGAAGATTTTGATAGTTGCGGCAACCCAACAGGAAATACAGCCATTTATAAAATTGAATAACCATATTGAAAAATTAATTTGTGGAGTAGGTATTCCAAATACTATTTACCATCTGACCAAAAAATTATCAGCGGAAAAGTATGATGCGGTAATACAGGCAGGA
>JBBJOK010000002.1:18341-20046 GCA_037721545.1 Chitinophagaceae bacterium | reverse complement strand
TTGAATTAGCCATTAATAACCTTAACAATGAATTAATTAAACTGATCAATACCATTCATAAATGAAGATAACACTGGGATTCTCTCCATGCCCTAATGATACTTTTATATTCGATGCTTTGGTAAATAATAAGATAGATACCGGAAACCTGAAGTTTGAAGTAATCTTAGAAGATGTTGAAACGCTGAACCAACTTGCATTGAAAAGTAAATTGGACATTTCTAAGATCAGTTATGGGGTTTTACCATTATTGTTAGATGATTATATTGTTTTGAATAGTGGCAGTGCTTTGGGAAATGGAGTAGGCCCAATTTTAATATCAAGCCCAATCCAAATCTCAAAGGATCAGGACTTACGAAATCCTATTAAGCATGAACAATTTATTAATAGTTGTACAGTTGCAATTCCAGGAGAGCACACTACTGCACACATGCTTTTTAATCTTGCTTTCCCTGATGCAAAAAATAAAATTTTTTTACGATATGATGAAATAGAGGATTTTATATTGAAAAAATCCTCGCAAGTGGTCCCTGGAGAAGGAAGAAAATCTGTCCCTACGTTACGGGATTTAGAGGGGGCTGTCGCTGGTGTGATCATACATGAAAATCGCTTTACTTATGAGCAAAACGGACTTGTAAAAATTATGGATCTTGGAGAATTTTGGGAACAAAAGACACAATTGCCAATTCCATTAGGGGGGATAGTAGCAAGGAGAGATATTGAAAGTAGTGCAATGAAAGAAATTAATGAACTTATAAGAAAAAGTATTGAATATTCTTTTGCCAATTATCCTTATATCACTGATTATGTTAGGAAATATTCACAAGAAATGGAGGAAGATATAATCCGGAAGCACATTGATTTATATGTGAATGATTATTCTATCGACCTGGGGGAAAAAGGAAAATCTGCAATCAGGGAATTTTTAAGAATAATTAAAATAATAAATACTTCTTTTAATAAACCCGATAAAAATATTTTCCTTAATTGATGACTAATTTTTTTTTAATGCTTTTGCATAAACTTCAAGGCACCTTTTTCGGGCAAACTCATGATCAACAATAGGTGATGGATAACTAAACTCCTGAAACTCCGGAACCCATTTTTTGATATATTTTAAATCGGCATCAAATTTTTTAGTTTGCAGGTAAGGATTAAAAATTCTAAAATAAGGCGCAGCATCGCATCCCGATCCTGATGCCCATTGCCAACCTCCATTGTTTGATGCCAAATCATAGTCTAAAAGTTTTTCAGCAAAATACCCTTCTCCCCATCTCCAATCAACTAATAAATGTTTTGATAAAAAACTGGCAACAATCATGCGGACACGATTATGCATAAAACCTGTTTGGTTTAACTCTCTCATTCCTGCATCTACAATTGGATAACCCGTTTTTCCACAACGCCATGATTCAAATTCTTCTTCATTATTTCTCCATTGAATATTTTCGTATTCGGGTTTAAAAGCCTTATTATGACCAACTTGCGGAAAATGCCAAAGTATTGATTGGTAAAATTCGCGCCATATTAATTCCTTCAAAAAGGTTTCATTCAATTTTTTAGCTTTTGTAGTCAACTCACGGATACTGATTGTTCCAAAACGCAAATGCACACCTAGCCTGGATGTGCCATCTATGGAAGGAAAATCTCGCTGTTCATAATATTTTGAAATGAGAATATCATTGGGAATTTTTGAAGGAAAATT
>JBBJOK010000002.1:15977-18241 GCA_037721545.1 Chitinophagaceae bacterium | reverse complement strand
GATTGCGTACGGTTCATAATCATGATTGGTATAAACTTTATCAATTTTATATTTTAAAAGCAATTGCCTAAAAACTTTCTCCGGAAAATCATAATATACTTCTAACGATGACCCAATAACTTGCAATTGCGCTTGAAGTTCTTTAATAGCTTCATAGATAAATTTTACCCTCCTGTCAGATTTGTTCTCAAGCTTAAAAAGTATATTTTTATCAAAAATAAAAATCGGGATAACAGGATTTTTGTCTTTTAGTGCGTGGTATAACCCTGCATTATCATGTAGTCGGAGATCTCTTCTAAACCAAAATATGTTTACTGCACGCATTAATTATCTTGTAAATAACAAAACATACGTAGGTAGTTCAATATATAGTTTTAAGAAAGATTTTATGAATTTTTTTAACCGCAGTGTTTGAATATTTACTATCCCTAAATTGATTGACCCACCTGATCCCCTTTATTGAATTTGTTACAAATACTTCATCAGCGTTTTCTAATTCTTCTACTGAAATAGGTTTTTCTATTATTGTAAAGTCTAAATTAAGTTTTTCGAGTATAAATTTCCTGATTACACCTGCAACACAGCCTTCGCTTAAAGGAGGGGTATATACTTCTCCATTTTTTATGATAAAAATATTGGCTATAGAGGTATCGCAAACTCTGTTAAAACTATTTAATAGAATACAGTCATTTACTTTTATATTTTTTGCGTGTAAAGCTGCCATTACATATGGCAAGTAATTATTACTCTTAAGATTAGCAAATTTATCGCATGATTTTATTGCTTCCTCATAAATATCAATATGAAGACCATTAGGATTTAATACTTTATAATTTTCAATATCCCAAGTTTGTATTATGTAATTTGGGAAGTGATCATTCGGATCGTATAACCCACCATCTCCACGGAATATTATCAAGCGTACACGTACATCAGCAATATGATTATTTTTTTTAAATAATGCTACTATTTTTGCTTGTAGATAGTCTGCTGTAAAATGTTTCGGGATTTGGAATTGAAGGGTTTCCATTCCGGAATACAAACGTTTAAAATGATATTCACTTAATTGAATTTTACCCTTAGTAATTTTTAGAGTTTCAAATAAACCATCTCCAAATTTAAAAGAGCGGTTATCATGGGAAATAACAGCTGTTCCTTGTTTATAGTGCTTATCATTATAAATAAAAAAATGGTTCATATGACAATATTTGCAATGCAAATTTGATTGGATTCTTGCAATTACGCAACTAGCTTATTAAAAATAGGATATCGTGTAGAATTTTTGTAGAGACAATTACACATTTCTTAAATATTAGATATTTATGATATATTTGTTGCCCTCTTTACGAAGTATTATTACTCCATAAATTCTTGGATTAAATTTTGATAGATGTTTACAAAATTACCAACCATGTCAGATGTTACTGATTTCAACGAAACACCCATAAAATTAAATTGTAAATCAATAAAAATATCAACCTCTTATAGGGGTTTTGCCTCGATTGACCAGGAAATAGGAAGAGAAATTGCAATGCAATGGTTTTCCTCTAATAAAAAAAACACTTATTCTCAGCGAAATTTTTTATTGAAAAAAATCACTATTGATATATAATTTGATTATTTGCACTTCTTCTTAATATTCATTTACTGTATGTTGTTCAAAAATGTTGGAATACATTAAAAGCTCATTTCGGGAATTTCTCCTTCTACAATTAATCTTCCTTCAGTTTTATTCTTAATCTCATCTACTGTTACTCCAGGAGCCCTTTCCAGTAATCTAAATCCATTTTCAACGATATCTAAAACTGCTAATTCAGTAACAATTTTTTTCACGCATCTTACGCCTGTTAATGGCAATGTACATTTTGCCAATAATTTAGATTCACCTTTAGGATTGGTGTGCATCATAGCTACTATAATATTTTTTGCGCTTGCTACAAGGTCCATTGCTCCGCCCATACCTTTAACCATTTTACCCGGAATCTTCCAATTCGCAATATCCCCTGTATCACTTACTTCCATGGCTCCCAATACCGTTAGATCTACTTTACCAGCCCTTATCATACCAAAACTCATAGCACTATCAAAAAAAGATGACCCAGGTAAGGCGGTAATCGTTTGTTTGCCCGCATTGATTAAATCCGGATCTTCCGTACCATCTATAGGAAATGGCCCCATGCCAAGTAAACCATTTTCTGATTGAAGTATTACATTTATTCCTTTCGGAATGTAATTAGCCACCAAAGTTGGAATGCCGATGCCTA
>JBBJOK010000002.1:10704-15877 GCA_037721545.1 Chitinophagaceae bacterium | reverse complement strand
TTACTGTTAGTTGTTCGATTCGCTTTTGATAATTACCCCCTTTAAAAATTCTGTGAATATAAATACCTGGAGTATGAATATTATTTGGATCCAGTTCACCTGCATCTACCAATTCTTCAACTTCAGCAATAGTAATTTTTCCCGCCATTGCCATAAGAGGATTAAAATTACGGGCAGTCTCTTTATAAATCAGATTACCCAACGTATCTCCTTTCCACGCTTTCACAATTGCAAAATCTGCCTCAAATGCATATTCCAATAAATATTGCTTGCCATTAAATTCACGCATTTCTTTTCCCTCGGCCACTTCTGTACCCACACCCGCTGGAGTAAATATCGCCGGCAACCCATAACCCGCAGCCATGCACCTTGTAGCCAAGGTACCTTGAGGAATTAATTCTACTTCAAGTTCTCCACTGAGTAACTGTCTTTCAAACTCTGCATTTTCGCCTACATAAGAAGAAATCATTTTTTTTACTTGCTTTTTTTGAAGCATTAATCCAATTCCGAAATCATCTACACCGGCGTTGTTGGATATACAAGTTAGATGCTTGACGTTTTTACTTACTAGGGCTGCTATGCAATTTTCAGGTATTCCACATAATCCAAATCCACCTAACATTACAACATCTCCATCTTTTACGTCTGCAATAGCATCTTCGGCATTTTTAAAAACCTTATTCATCCTTTTTTAGAATTTTTTGTTTAATACTATCTTTATTTACATAATTTGTATCGATAGAAGTTGGCAAAGTATCCACTCTAATTTTTTGGCTGTTCAGGCTGTCAAGCATATTCCGCATAATCTCCGGATGCTGTACATAATAAGAATAACTTTTGTCAAACTGATCTTCAGTTATATTATAAATTATGAAAACTTGTCTTTTAAGTTTGGCCCTTTCATCCTCAGCAAGTTTAGTTGAATCGCTGTTTGCTATTTGATGAGAAAGAGCATCTGCTCTTAGCATATCCCATAAAACTTCCTGCATTTTATTTTGTTTAATAATTCCTGAAGGAACCGTCTCTTTGCATGAATAAAAAAGAACAGAAGTCGCAATTATTAAAATGCATCTTATCATTTTAATCCTTCATTATATTTAGAAGCATTTGAAATATCCAGGCGTTGCAAAAACTCCAAAGCTTTTAACTTTTCCGGAGGAGATGATTTCGAAAACAACTTAATTAATTCTTGTGTTTTTCCCTGTAGGAAAAATTGCAAAATCATAGTATTTGGATTTTCAGTATTAAAAGTATTAAGGAGGCTGAGTACATTTATAATCTGTGCTCTGGCACCCAATTCATCTTCATATAATTTATCCATGCCCATCCTATAAAAGCCATAATATGCATCATGTATTAAGGAATAACGGCTGTTAAGTAAATTTTCTGCAAGCCAATAACGATTTCGGGAACCATCAAAAGCTTTCCAACCTGAAATACCTCTGCCTTCGGGAGCATTATTTACAATATTTTGAGCTTTTTGAAAATATATATCTCCTCCTCTTTGGGTGAATGAATCATAATCCAAACCAAGAATAATATTGATGTAATAAGCGATCACAGCCGTAAGGTTAGCGGACAAAGGATCAGTACCGGCGACACGATTGTCATTAAATTCTAATTGTTGAAATTCAGAATATTTAAAAACAATTTCATTGTCCTGAAAATTTATAATAGGCGATAGGTAAGATGAATTATATATTGGCCGTGCAGATTGAATTGTTAACGACGCTTTGTATACGTTTACATCGTTAGTAGTTTCCAGATTCAACAAAAAACTGCAATCAATTTTTTCTGAAGGAGAAAAATTATCAGTTGTCCATTTACGATTATTAATAAAATTATTTAAAGCTGTTTGAAGGGTTTGAAAAGTTTTTTTGTCTACATTTCCTCCTACCCTGTTGGATAATACATTTATTCTTGCCCGTAATTCCTGGGCTTTTGCAATGTTTATGCATAGGAAAAAGGATATAATAAAAATCAGTCTATGCATTTTTATATTGGATAATAGTGTTCACAATATCTTTAGCAACAAGTTTTTTTGACTTGATCTCAAAAAGAAATTCATTCCCATTCTTGTCATAAATAGCAATTTTGTTAGAGTCAGTTCCAAAACCGGCGCCTTCGTCATTCAATGAATTCAAAACAATGAGGTCAATTTTTTTCGTTACTAATTTGCTTAATGCATTTTCTTTTTCATTATTTGTTTCCAATGCAAATCCAACAATTATTTGATCTCCATTTTTTATCTCTCCCAATTGTTTTAAAATATCTGGTGTTTTTTTTAAACTGAGGGTAAAAAGATCTTTTGTTTTTTTAATTTTTTGTGATGAAAAATCCTGAGGTGTATAGTCTGCTACTGCTGCTGCCATTACTGTTATATCTGTTTTTGAAAAGGCATTTATGCATGCCTCATACATTTGCTGTGCTGAAGTAACCTTTACTGTTTCAATGTTTTTACTAACCTCAATATTGGAGGGTCCTAATATCAATGTTACGTCGGCATTCCTGGAAGCAAATTCTTCCGCAATTGCTACACCCATTTTCCCAGAAGAATGATTGCCAATAAATCTTACCGGATCGATTGCTTCAAAGGTAGGGCCAGCAGTAACTAAAACTTTCTTGTCAGTTAATTCATTTTTGCGTAAAAAAAACTCCTGCAAAAACAGCAGGACGTGTTCGGGTTCTGCCATTCTTCCATCCCCAAATAAACCACTTGCTAATTCTCCATTCTCTACAGGGATTATAGTATTTCCGAAAGATTTAATTTTATCAATATTTTGCTTGGTAACAGGATGATGCCACATATCCTCATCCATGGCGGGTGCTACTATTACCTGGCAAGTTGCAGATAAATAGACAGCCAGTAACAAATTATCGCAAAAACCGTTTGCCATTTTAGCAAGGGTATTACAACTCACGGGAGCAATTAGCATCACATCTGCCCACCTGCCAAGTGTAACATGGTTAGCCCAGGATTTTTCAGTGAAAATATCTATTAATACTTCGTTTTTTGATAATGTAGAGAAGGTAAGCGGTGAGACAAAATCTTTGGAGGAAGGAGTCATTACAACTCTAACTTCTGCTCCGGCTTTTATTAATAGCCGAACAAGCAAAATAGATTTATAAGCAGCAATACTGCCTGTAATTCCTAAAAGTATTTTTTTGCCTGTAAGCATAAAATAAAAAACGACGATTAAAGAATCGTCGCTAAAATTATATTTTCTTATCTAAAGATTGATATAAATGTTTTTGAGTGTTGTATTTACAATCAACTAAAAAGATCGTCTTCATTTTTACGATAATATACTTTTTCATCCATAAACTCAGTAGTGGCTAATAAAGCAGGATTCGGCATTCTCTCATATGCTTTTGAAATTTCAATCTGCTCTTTATTTTCATGAATCTCTTCCAGGCTATCTGTATGACTCGCAAATTCCTCCAACTTATTATGTAATTCTTCTTTTAAAGAGATATTAATTTGGTTGGCTCTCTTAGCTATCACTGCAATTGACTCATATAAGTTTCCAGTCTTGCTTTTAATATCAGTAAGATTTTTTGTTTCTACAACATTACTTGTATTAGCGCTTTGTTGTCTCCTTAGCTTGCTCATTTTGTAATTCTTTTATTTGATTTAAACTGAGATTATTATATTCTTGTGCATCTTTAAGTAATTTGCTTTCAGGATATCGGTCGGTAAAGTCATTAACTTCCGTTACAACCTTTTCATATCGCTCTATTTGTTTTTCAGTAACGCTCAATTTTGCAAATTGGTAAAATGATTTAATAGCCATTAACTTATATTCATCACCCTTTGTTGATTCGGGGTAATTATTTAATAAATTCGTAAAAGCAATACCTGCAGCCCGATATTGTTGCACCTTGTAGTATAATTCAGCGCTTTTATATTCCTTTATTTCAAGTTTGGCCCGGCTTTTTTCAATAATATCCATCGCATCTTTAAGCCTGGAAGAACCAGGATGGGTGTTTATGAATGTTTGCATCATGCCAATTGTTCTGGCTGTATTGGTTTGCTCTAACTCAATTTTAGGAGATTGTAAGTGATAGGTGTAAGCCTGCATGTAAGCGATTTCCTCTTCTTTCGTGCTATTTGGAAACACTTCTAAAAATCCTTTGAATAAATTTTCAGCATCACTATAATTTTTTTGATAAAAAGAACAGTATGCATACTTATAATATAGATCTTCAAATTTTTGTGTGCCTTTGAACACTGGGAATAATTCTATATATAATTGTTCTGCCTGCCTATATTTTTTCTTGTAAAAATATTCATCTGCCTTTTTGAGTTTGTATTCATAATCCTTACTTTTCAGAACTTTTGAAAAGTCACTATTACAAGAGGATAAAGCGAAACAGGCAGTTAGAAGTATGCTTAGTAGTTTAATCACAGATGGCAAAATTAAGGTTTTAAATATTAAGAAATTTATAAAAAAGTCGTAAGGGTCTTCAACAAGACCCCCGAATAAGAAAACCCCCCGAATTTAATCGGAGGGTTACATTTATCTATAATAAATGATTACTTATTTACACTTCTAATATCAATCGTATTAGCATCACCACCACCAATTTCACAGTTGGTAGAAATTCTATCAGAACTAATTCCTTCCTGCTCCATTAAATATTGTTTAATTGCTTCTGTTCTTTTGTTACATAATGATTGTGAAGCTTTAGAGGTAGCCGGGTAGCCGGTAATACTAATATTACAATTTGCACTAGACTTTAGCTTAGAGGCAACGGTGGCTAGCATTGCCTTAGTATCGCTGGTTAAAATGCTACTGTTTCCTCTTAAAGAAATACTAGGCAAATCACCAATTGCACATGCAGTTTCAACTGGGGCCACCGCATTCTTGCAACACTCTGGTTCAGGGCATTTGCCAACACCATCAGCATCAACAGGTTGACAATATGTAGGAGTATTTAACTCTTTATCCTTACAATCGACAACACCGTCACCATCTGTGTCTCTACTTACACCGTGTGTATCAACTGGGCAACCAGCTGGTGTATTTGGTTCTTTGTCTAATTGGTCAATCACGCCGTCACCATCTGTATCATCTAAAATAGGCTTAGGAAGTTTCATATGGCGAGGATTATTAAGTTCACTATATGCATAATCCAGAGGATTTATCCACCAAAGCGGCTCAACTCTATT
>JBBJOK010000002.1:0-10604 GCA_037721545.1 Chitinophagaceae bacterium | reverse complement strand
CCAATTGCTTTCCGAATTGTGAATGAACCTCCAAACGTAGGCATTCTTGAGGGTACATCCCCACTAATAGTAAACATACCGCCTTTTAATCCTATTTCCCATTGATTACGGGGTTTTGCTGGAAAGCTCTGCGTATTATTCCAAAAATCATTTTGCTGAGCCATATTTTTTTTTGAAATAACACTAGAATCATATACGTCATAAATACCGCTTTGGGAAGATGACTGTAATGTAAATAGAGAAAATATTCCAACTAAAAACATGTGAAATACTGAGGGTAATTTTTTGCTTGCCATAACTTACTTTTTATCTAATTTAATTTGATTTATGCTTTGATTTATGCTGGTTTAAATTTAACAAAGATTTCTTTCTTCCTGCAAAACCTATTCCATTTATTGCAAAACTATCAATTTAAACCTATAATGCAAATTTTTTTTAGTATATTATCTATTTTTAAACCGTAAAATTTCTAATAAATCATTGTATTAAAGAATCCTTCCCCAATAATCTATATCTATATTAAGGTGACGGAATACTTTCTACGATTTGAGAAAAATAGTTTCTGCACTATTACTATATTGCCTTTAATAATTATGTTTTTTCTAAAAAATCTTATTGCTGAAGAATTAAAAACTTTTGAAAGAAAGTTTGAGGAATCCGTAAGGAGCCAAACGCCTCTATTGGACCGGATAATGAAGTATATTATCCATAGAAAAGGCAAACAATTACGGCCGATGTTTGTATTTTTAAGCGCCAAACTCCATGGCACCATAAATGAATCCACTTACCGGGCAGCAGCGCTAGTCGAACTATTGCATACTGCTACATTGGTGCATGATGACGTAGTTGATGAATCTCTAGAGCGTAGAAGTTTTTTCTCCATAAATGCCTTATGGAAAAATAAAGTTGCAGTTTTGGTTGGCGATTACCTACTCTCAAAAGGATTATTGCTGGCAACTGAAGCAGGAGATTTTAAACACCTGCAAATATTATCAGAAGCTGTAAAACAAATGAGTGAAGGTGAATTGCTGCAAATTGAAAAAGCTAGAAAATTAAATCTGAACGAGGAAATATATTTTGAAATCATAAGAAGTAAAACCGCATCATTACTATCTTCAGCTTGCTGTGTAGGTGCATGGACTACAAGCAAAAATGAAACTATTGCTGACAAAATGAAAGCTTTTGGTGAAAAAATAGGGATTGCGTTCCAAATTAAAGACGATTTGTTTGATTATGGGAATGAAGACATCGGGAAACCGACAGGTAATGATATTAAAGAAAAGAAATTAACGCTTCCACTCATTTACACCCTTAATAAGGTAGAACGATCCAAAAGAAAAGAAATTATCTATATTATAAAAAATAATAGTAAGGATAAAAAGAAAATACAATTTGTCTTGGATGCTGTAACAGATACGGGCGGCATTAAATATGCACTTCAAAAAATGAATGAATATAGGGATGATGCATTAAAAATATTATACCAATTTCCGGAAAGCGATATTCGTAATGGGTTAGAAGAATTAGTAAGATATACAACTGATAGAAAATATTAATGCAAAAAAGATGGAACATATTAACTGCTGATGAACTAAAAGTTGAAAAACTGCATAATTCTCTTACAATCAATAAAATTTTATGCAAAATATTAGTGCAAAGAGGCATAGATACATTTGATAAGGCCAGAAATTATTTTCGTCCTGAGTTAAAACATTTGCATGATCCTTATCTCATGAAAGATATGGACATAGCAGTTGAAAGAATTTTTTCTGCCATAAAAAAAAAGGAAAAGATCCTTGTCTTTGGAGATTATGATGTGGATGGCACCACCTCAGTTGCCTGTATGTACAAATTTTTACAAAAAATTCACCAACCTGAAAATATTGACTTTTATATCCCCCATCGTTATCGCGAAGGATATGGCATAAGCAAGATGGGAATAGACTTTGCAAAAGAAAATAATTTTGCTCTCATTATCTCTCTTGACTGTGGCATTAAATCAACTGACCTTATCTCGTATGCTAAGAATTTAGGATTGGAATTCATAGTTTGTGACCATCATTTACCGGACGATGTATTACCCCCGGCTGTTGCCATTTTAAATCCAAAACAAAAAGACTGCAGTTATCCATACAAAGAATTATGCGGTTGTGGAGTAGGGTTCAAACTCATTACTGCTATATCGGAACGCTTAAAAATTCCAGATACCGAATACCTAACTTATTTAGATCTTGTTGCAACAGCCATTGCAGCTGACATTGTACCCTTGACTGGTGAGAATCGTGTACTTGCATTTTATGGGTTAAAGAGAATAAATGAAGCCCCATGTGCGGGTATAAAAGCATTAATTCACTTAAGCGGGATTAAAATAAATTTTAGCATAAACAATGTTGTTTTCATTATTGCACCACGTGTTAATGCTGCAGGCAGAATGGATGATGCAAGAAAAGCTGTACTGATGTTTGTAGAAAATGACTTTGAGAAAGCTATGGAATATGCCGAAATGCTGCAAAGCGATAATGTTGAAAGAAAAGATGCTGACTCTACAATTACAGAGGAAGCCTTGGCAATCATTGATGGTGATGAAATCTCAATGAACAGAAAATCAACAGTTGTATTCAAAAGCCATTGGCATAAGGGTGTTGTAGGAATTGTTGCCTCCAGATTAATTGAGAAATATTACCGCCCAACTGTTGTTCTCACACAAAGTGGAGATGTAATATCAGGTAGCGCAAGAAGCGTAACAGGTTTTAATTTGTATGAAGCAATTCATGCTTGCCGCGAACATTTAATTGGATATGGTGGGCATTTTGCAGCTGCCGGGTTAACAATGCATCCTGATAATGTAGAAGCCTTCAGCAAAATGTTTGAAGAAGTTGTAGAATCAATAATAGAACCCCATTTATTAATTCCTGAGATTATAATTGATGCAGAAATAAATTTTAAAAATCTTACAAAGAGTTTTTACAATATCGTTACTCAAATGGAACCTTTCGGGCCTCAAAATATGCGACCGGTTTTTATAACAAAAAACGTTTATGAAACATCATGGTCTAAAATAGTAAAAGAGCAGCATGTAAGATTTATTGTAAAGCAGGATAATATTATTTTCACCGGTATTGGGTTTAACATGGCCGATAAATTTTATTTACTCCAAATGAATAAACCACTGGACATAATTTTTACCCTGGACGAAAATGAATGGAATGGAGAAACAAATCTTCAGCTCAAAGTAATTGATATCAGACTATCAGAATCTTTATCATCCCCATAAGTGATGAAATATTTATACTACCTAAGACTATTTTTTTTCATTTCTTTTAATTGGAATATCAGACTTGCCTTATTTACAGTTTATCACGAAATCCGGGGAGAGAGAAAATACAAGATCAATACAAGTAAAATAGAACAATTACAAAACTTTCATATTAAAGGCAGCAATATTGATCATGCTGAAATTTACCAGGGCGCTAACTATTATCTGCTTGAAAAGATTTTTGACCATCTTCAAACCATAGAGGCTAACCAAAATATTCTTGATTACGGATGTGGCAAAGGGAGAGTTTTGACTGTAGCACCATATTATGGATTCACAAAACTTACAGGAGTTGAATTTGCTAAGGAATTATGTGATACGGCCAGAAAAAATATTTTTGAAGTACAGCAAAAATTCCCAGAAAAAATTTTTAATATAATCCATGTAAATGCTGTAGAATATTTAATTGAAAATGATACAAATGTGTTTTTCTTTTTTAATCCTTTTGATGAAATAGTAATGCTAAGGGTAGTAAAAAATATTTTAATGTCTATCAAAGCGTTTCCCAGGGAAGCTTACATAGTGTACATAAACCCGGTTCATAAAGAAATATTTATGAGTGCCGGGTTTGAACAAATTTATTTTTTTGAAAAATTGAAATATATACAGGTAAGTATAATGATGTTAAGTATACCGGGCATGCTAGAAGAGGTTTAATTAAAAACCATTAGCTAGTATGCTTTCCCGATATTCTCCGCTGGAAATGAGTTCTAACTTACTTCTAAAATAATATTACTCTTTTTTTCTCCCTGCATCATATCCACACTTCTGTTTATAAAATTGGTAAGCTCACTACCTTTTAATAAACCCTGAGACAGTAAAGCCAGGTCAGTTAAATTTCTAACTTGTTTCTCCTGTATTTCCTTATCGCCTGATTTTAAAATGTTTTTATAAACCGGGTGATTACCATTTACAGTAAGTGTTACTTCTTCAGGCATATTGCCATAAAAACTTCCCATACCACCGCCGCCATGTTGTGCCATATCCTTCATCCTACGCATAAATTCCGGCCGGGTTGCAATTACCGGGGGAGTATCAGGATTTAATCCTTTCACTTCAACAGATACATTCATTTCAGGAACCTCTACTTTAAATAACTCCTTCAATTTTTCTTCTTCATCTTTAGATAAAACACTTTCGGCGCTTTCATTTTTATCTATAAGGTTTTCTGCAATATCAGCATCAACTCTCACAAATTGCATGTCTTGCCACTTCATTTCCATATTATTAATAAATGCAGCATCAACAATTGTTTGCAGCTTAACAACTTTATAATTCTTATTGACGGCAGCCTGTATATAGCTATCCTGCTGAATTGGATCGGTAGTATACAACATCACCAATTTGCCTTCCTTATTTTTTTGTAAACCTTCAGTTGCGGTACGATATTCTTCAAGTGTATAAAACTTTTTTTCAGCAGTATCTTCAAATATGTTGAATTTATTTGCTTTATCAAAAAATTTATCATCGGTCATCATACCATACTTCACGAATAGTCCCAGGCTCTCCCACTTTTCTTCTAAAGATTTTCTGTCATTATTAAAGATCTCCTCTAATTTATCCGCAACTTTTTTAGTGATATGGGCATTTATCTTTTTTACATTCGGATCCCCCTGCAAATAACTACGGCTGACGTTTAAAGGTATGTCCGGACTATCAATCACTCCATGTAACAGCATTAAAAATTCGGGGACAATATCTTTCACTTCGTCAGTAACAAAAACCTGGTTACTGTATAATTGAATTTTATCTTTCTGAATTTCATAACGCTCCTTAATTTTTGGAAAATATAAAATGCCTGTAAGATTAAAAGGATAATCTACATTGAGATGGATCCAAAACAATGGCTTTTCGCCGTAAGGATAAAGCTCTTTGTAAAAATTCTCATAATCCTCAGCGGTTAACTCACTTGGTTTACTTGTCCATGCCGGAGAAGGATTATTTATTTGTTTATTTTCCAGTGTAACTTCTTTCTTATCGTCATCTGAAATTTTTTCTTCGGCAAAAAGAATAGGAACCGGTAAAAATTTACAAAATTTCTCAAGAATAGATTTAATTCTGTACGGCTCTAAAAATTCTTTGCTTTCTTCATTTATATGGAGAATAATATCAGTGCCTCTTTGTTCTTTTTCAGTTTCTTCCAAAGTAAATTCAGGGCTTCCGTCACACTCCCAACGAACAGCTTTCGCATCTTCTTTAAAGCTTTTTGAAACCACTTCCACTTTATCACTAACCATAAAAGATGAATAAAAACCCAATCCAAAATGCCCGATTATATTGGCTTCGTTCTTTCCTTTATATTTTTCTAAAAATTCTTCTGCACCACTAAATGCTACCTGGTTTAAATATTTATCAACTTCTTCAGCCGTCATCCCCACACCTTTGTCAGAAATGGTTAGCGTCTTTTTCTCCTTATCAATTTTTACTTCAATGTTGGTATCTCCTATTTCGCCTTTAGCTTCTCCAATGGAAGAAAGCGTTTTTAATTTTTGCGTAGCATCAACAGCATTACTTACTAATTCACGAATAAATATTTCATGATCGCTGTAAAGAAATTTCTTAATTATGGGAAAAATGTTCTCTGTTTGAACGCGAATACTTCCTTTTTGCATATGACGAATTTTTGCGGTGCAAATTTCAAATAAAGTGCCACGATAATTTTGCTGACAACATGGCAAAAAAGGTATTTATTGTGGAAAACTTTACAGTTATTTAATCTTTAAAAAAAGAGGAATAAATAAATTAAAAACATAGCTTGCGTGAGCTGGTATAAATGTTACAATTCACATACAATATTTTCCCGTAAAAAGCCTAATCTTATAAAATTCTTTCCGATCACCTTAGATCTATTGCCATCAAAATCTTATTGAAAAAACTTAAAATTTACGCATGAAGAAAATCTATACGCTTATCTTTTTACTATATTCTTTTGCCGCAAGCTCCCAGGTTGTAATTAATGATGTATATGGCGGGGGGGGTAATAGTGGCGCTACCTATAAAAATGATTTTATTGAGCTATATAATAATGGCTTATCAGCAGTAAGCCTCGCAGGTTGGTCCGTTCAATATGCAAGCTCAACAGGTACAACATGGGCGGTAACAAATTTAACCGGATCTATACCGGCAAAAGGATATTATTTAATTCAGCAAGCCGCAGGTACCGGAGGTACAACCAACTTACCAACTCCTGATGCCACAGGAACTATTGCTATGAGCGGTACTACCGGAAAAGTGGTATTATCTAATGTAATTACGGCACAAACAGGAGCAAACCCCACAGGATCGCAAATTATAGATAAGGTGGGTTATGGTGCAGGTACAAATGGCTTTGAGGGCACGGGGCCTACAGCAACATTAACCAATACAACTTCCGCACAAAGAACGCCTATAGGTTTTGACAGTAATAATAACAGTACAGATTTTACCACGGGAACCCCAAGCCCAACCAATGCTGGTGGTGGTGTAGATACAACGCCACCAACAATTTTAGCTTTATCGCCGGCAAACGGAGCAACTAATGTAGCTACCTCTTTCACAGCCACAATAACATTTAGCGAAACGGTTAAAAAAGGTACATCTGGAACAATAACAATAAAAAAGTTTTCTGATAATACTATTTCGCAAACAATAAATATTACTACTACCAATGTAATAGTTTCCGGGAGCACAGCATCTTTTGATGTTAGTTCGTTAGCTTTTAATACAGCATATTATGTAGAGATATCAAATGGTGCCTTTACTGATCTGTCCAATAATAACTTTTCAGGTATATCAGGGAATGCTACATGGAAGTTCACAACTTCTGCCACTGCTCCGGCAGGATCTTTGGCAACTACTTATAGTTTTAATACATGCAGTACTGTTTTACCCGATGGATTTAGCCAGTACAGTGTGTTAGGTGATCAAAAATGGGGCTGTACAACATTTGGAAGAGATCCGTCTAATATGCCTTTAGGCAGCGCACCAAATGGTGTTCAAATAAATGGCTTTTTAGTAACTAACATCCCAAATGAAGATTGGCTTATCACACCTTCATTTAATCTCACTGGAACCGCATTTCCTTTACTTTCTTTTTGGAGCAGAACGGCTTTTAACGGTGCTCCTCTTCAGTTAAAGATTTCGCCTAATTATCCCGGTACAGGGGACCCAAGAAATTTTACATGGACAGATTTGAATGGCCGGTTCCCAAATCAGACCTCTGATGTTTGGACATTATCTAATAACATTAATTTGTCTGCATTTAAGCAGGCTTCAGTTTTTATCGCATTTGTCTACACTTCAACCATTGATGATGGCGCAAGATGGACATTAGATGATATAAGAATTGATAATTCAATAACTGCGCCTCCTCCTACACTAACCGTAAACACTACAGACATTCAATATACTTTCGTTGCAAGCGGAGCTACTGCTGATAAAACATTTACATTTATTGGTAATGATCTTACTGATAACGTCACACTTACTTCAACGGGAGTTTTTTTATTATCTAAAGATGGTATAGCTTTTAGCCCATCAATTACATACACTGTTGCCGAGGCAAATAATATAAGTAAAACTGTATCTGTACGCTTTGCTCCAACCCAGCCTAATCAAAATTTTACAGGCTCGATAACGGTAACAACATCATCTTTATCATCAACTGTTAATTTAAAAGGCACGAGTATTGATCCGGTTAATACTTTAGAAGTGGTGAATTGGAATGTGGAGTGGTTTGGAAGTCCCTCATTTGGCCCGACCAATGATGACTTACAAGAGCAAAATGTAAAAACCATTTTACAAAATATTGGTTCAGACATTTACGGGTTAACGGAAGTTGTTGATACTGCAAGACTGGGAAGGGTAGTAAGACAAATGCCAGGGTACAGCTACATTGTTGGCAATTTTGGCTCACGTGTAAACCCGCCGGACCCGACCGGTGGGCCTATATCAGAAGCCCAGAAACTGGCTTTCGTTTATAAAACAGCGACGTTTAAAAACATTGTAACAAGGCCATTGATCAATAATCAAAATGTTTCCAGTACATCATATAATAATTGGAGCAGCGGAAGGTATCCTTTCTTATTCACGGCTGATGTAACACTTAATTGTGTAACAAAAAGAGTAAACTTTGTTTTGATTCATGGCAAGGCTAATACATCACCTACAGCAACTTCTTATGCACGAAGACAAGCTGCGGCAAATGAACTGAGAGATACACTGAATACTTATTTCCCTAATGATAACATTATTATTTTAGGAGATTTTAATGATGATCTTGATAAATCAATCACAGCAGGATTTACAACAACGTCATACACCTCCTTTACAACTGATACCGTTAATTTCTTTTCACCAACTTTAGCATTAAGCCTTGCAAATAAAAAATCAACAGTTTCTTACAATGATGTTATTGATCATGTTATTGTATCAAATGAGATGCAGCCTTTATATATGCCGGCAACTGCAAATATTTTAACTGATGTAGCGTCGCTGGTTAGCAACTACGGCAAAACTACAACTGACCACTATCCTGTATTTACCCGTTACCAATTTAAAAATACAAATCCTCCGGTAGTTACAATTCGTGATGGGTTTGCGATTAATGCCGGCGGACAACCTAATACAGTATATGTGGGCTATAGTCCGGCATCCAGCATAACCCTTACGCCCAATGTAACCGGAGGTACACCTGCATATTCTTATATGTGGTCTACTGGAACTCTTACCTCTGGAGTTACTGTGAGTCCGGTTGTAAATACAACTTATACGCTAACTGTTACTGATGCAAATGGGTGTACAGCAACAGCAAACAAAAGCATAGTTGTAGTAAATGTAGCCGGCATTAAAAATGCTGGCAATGTAATGATTTGTCATAATACTAATGGACAAATGAGTACTTTGGAGGTAGAACAAAATACTGTTGCAGCACATTTAGCACATGGTGATTTATTAGGTACATGCACGGCAGCAAATATTCTTACTTTATTAAGAATAACAGCTTCTCCAAATCCTATTTCTGATTATTCAATTATCACAGTTGAGGGAGGTAATGTATCTGAAAAAATAAGTTTGATTGTAACTAATTCACTCGGAGAAATAATTGAAAGAAGAGATAATATTGTTACAAAATCCTTCAGGCTTGCCAAGAATTACAGACCAGGATTATACTTTATTCATGTAGTGCAGGGAAATCAAAAAGCAGTTCTTACACTGGTTAAACCTAAATAGAATTATTTTCTATAAATAAAAAGAGCGGCCATTATGCTGCTCTTTTTTTATGCTGAAATTTTACTGCCTGGCCGCTTGTATACTGCCGCTGCCAGATGTATTTATCACAGGATTTTTAGGGTTACCGCTATAAAATATATTTCCGCTCCCACTAACTTTTGCATCTAAGTTTACACTGGCAAAAACATTTGCATTACCACTACCGCTAACTTTTACAGCTGTATTTTCAGCTAATAACTTTTCACCATTCATATCGCCACTACCGCTGACCGTAGAAGAAAAATTTTTGGTTCTTCCCCGAAGTAATATTTTGCCTGAACCGCTGACATTGGCAACAATTGAAGGTGCATCCAAATTTGCGTCAATATCCCCGGAACCTGAAACTTTTAATTCTATTTTGTCGTCGTATTCTAAAACATTTATGGAAGTGATGGTACCAGAGCCGGAAACCAAAAGTTGATGAATTGAAGGTGAGCTAACGTATACCGTAACATTAATATTTCTAAATGACAGATTATTTTTTAAATATATATTAAGTATCCCGTTCTCAACTTTAGTTGTTACGTACTCAAGAATATTATCGTCAGCCTCTACTTTTACCATTTGCCTCTCCTCATGGATAACTTCAACATCAATAGAACCTGAATTTTTTATACCGGTAAATTCCTTCAAATTTCTTGACTCTGAAACAATATTTCCGCTTCCGGTAATAGATTCGCAGGAGCAAAAAATACAGGCTGCTAGAAGTGCAATTATTAATCGGTTCATAAAACAGTTTTAATAAAGCTATGAATTAAAACGCTGTAACTTTGCGGCCCATGGCAGAAAAAATTTTAATTCTTGATTTTGGCTCCCAATATACTCAACTAATTGCCCGTGTGGTAAGGGAAGCAAATGTGTATTGCGAGATTATCCCCTTCAATAAAAAAATAGATTTTGAAGGTTTAAAAGGCATTATCCTATCGGGATCGCCTTTTTCAGTTAATGATGATTTTGCACCGCTGGCAGATATAAAAAAACTATCAGAAACATTACCTGTTTTAGGTATTTGTTATGGCGCACAGCTTACGGCAAAAGG
>JBBJOK010000377.1:0-3057 GCA_037721545.1 Chitinophagaceae bacterium | reverse complement strand
GTTTTACAAAACCTTCCTCTTCCCGGTGAGGAGGCAAGGGCAGCTTTATTTGTAAGTGTAGATGTTTCCGCTCTTTATGGTACCGGGAAAGCTGTATACTTTGTTGCAACACATCTTGACGCTGTTAATGAATCAAATCGTATTCAGTCAGTGACCGACATTGAAAATTATTTTAAAACTCTGCCATTTAAACCTTCTATTTTAGCGGGTGATATGAATGCTACACCTACTACT
This sequence comes from Chitinophagaceae bacterium, assembly GCA_037721545.1. Classification (GTDB taxonomy): domain Bacteria; phylum Bacteroidota; class Bacteroidia; order Chitinophagales; family Chitinophagaceae; genus Ginsengibacter. The sequence continues at coordinate 2,823 of JBBJOK010000377.1, read as the reverse complement.
GCTACCATTACAGAAATAAAAAAATACTGGAAGCTGGAAAACCTTGGACAAACCTTGCTAACAATGCCGGCTGATGTGCCTACATTACAGGCGGATTATATTTTTTTTCGCCAGGCTACCGATTGGACTATGACTTCGATACTTGTGGTTAATAATGCGGTTGCATCTGATCACAGGCCTTTGTTCAGTACTCTTGAATTAGGTGCAACTGCCCCACCTGCACCACCTGTAAACCTGGCCCTAAATAAACCGGTAACCGTTTCATCAACATCAGGTACTTATGCCGGACCCAATGCAGTTGATGGCAATACTGCAACCCGCTGGACCAGTGGAGGCACTGCTACTGATTGGATCTATGTAGATCTTGGCAGCCAGCAAAGCATTAAAAATGTAAACTTAAACTGGGATGTAGCTTTTGCAAAGGGGTATAAGATCCAGATCTCTAACGATGCACTTACATGGACTACTATATCCACTGTCAAAAACGGCGACGGAGGATTTGATGATATAACCTTTACGCCTGTTAATACAAGGTATGTAAAAATGCAGGGGACTCAGAAAGGTGGTACAGGCACAGGTTATTCACTTTGGGAATTCCAGGTGTTCTAAACATTCTTTATTCTTAGGTCCCGCTACGCACAAGGCATGTAGGGAGACACGGGAGGGGGGAATAATCCACAGGAACAAAAGAACCTCATTCACTTCTCTGCATACCAGCCCGTATTTGCTTCAATGAAAAAAGAATTGATAAAGCAAAGGGATCTGTATGATGACCATGCGCCTGCAGGTGAGTTGAAATGATTTACCTTCGCAATTCATCCTGTTGTAAAACAGTAAATACTTCTACGCATGAGCCAGCAACCCTTTAAAAAATTTGTAGTAAAGAAAAATAATGCCGCTATAAAAGAAAAATTCAAACAAGAAAAAAAGGTTGCAAAAAAATTTCGTGCAGAAGCAATCAATAAAAGGTTTGAAGAAAAGAGGGCTTTAAAAAAACAAGGCTATTCTCCTGCTGCACAATTTCCCAATCCAGCTAAGCCTGATAAAAGACAAAAATATCCACAGAAAGGAATAGGCAATAAACAACAGGCAACAAGTAACAAACAACAGTCCCCATCACCGACACAACATCGTACATCAAACATCGTACATCAAGCATTCTCCGAAATGCCTTTGAATAAATTTATTGCGCATTGCGGGGTAGGTTCACGAAGAGATGCCGTGCCATTAATTAAAGAAGGAAAGATAACAGTAAACGGAAATATAGTTACAGAACCGGGTTTTAAAGTAACAGATAAAGATGCAATCGTATTTAACGGCAAAAAATTATTTGTCACAAAAAATATGGTTTACATTCTTTTAAATAAACCAAAAGATTATATAACAACTACAGATGATCCTCAAGGGAGAAAAACAGTGCTGCAGTTAATTAAACATGCTACTACAGAAAGAATTTATCCTATTGGGCGACTTGATAGAAACACGTCTGGTGTTTTATTGTTCACTAATGATGGAGAACTTACTCAAAAACTTACACACCCAAGCTATAATGTGAAAAAAGTGTACGAAGTAAAATTAGATAAGCCGGTTACAAAGGCGCACTTTGATAAAATAGTGAATGGCATAACGCTTGATGATGGTGAGATTCATGCAGATGCACTGGCTTATGCTGATTCCAATGATAAATCAATTATAGGCATAGAAATTCATAGCGGCCGTAATAGAATTGTGCGCCGGATTTTTGAGCATTTTGGATATGATGTAAAAGCTCTTGATCGTGTTATGTATGCAAGCCTCACTAAAAAAAATGTGGAAAGAGGAAAATGGCGCTACCTAAGCGATAAAGAAGTTCGATTGCTAAAATATACAGCCCCATCCCACTCTTCCCCGAAGAGGAAAGAGAAAGAAATGAGCAATCCTCAATAATGAATAACACTTCATCAAATAGTTTACATCTCAATCTCCCCTTTAGGGGGGCAGGGGGTATTATTTATGAGAACGAAAAATTTATTGCTGTAAACAAACCCTCAGGCTTATTAACTATTCCAGACCGGCACAATGAGGCAATAACTTCATTGTATAAGACAGTACAGCAGCAATATGAAAAAATATTTATTGTACACCGCCTTGACAAAGATACCAGCGGTATAATTTTATTTGCGAAGGATGAAGTAACACATAAATTCCTTTCTCAACTGTTTGAACAAAGGGGTGTTGAAAAATATTATCTCGGTATAATACACGGCACACTTCAACATAAAAAAGGGATAGTGGAAGAACCAATTGCTGAACATCCGGTTCATAAAGGAATGATGGCGGTAAATAAAAAAGGTAAACCGTCAATAACAGAATATGAAGTGCAGGAAGAATATGGAATTTATTCTTTAGTTAAGCTTCGTATCCATACCGGCAGAACACATCAGATAAGGGTTCACATGAAACATATTGGCCACCCTCTTGCCTGCGATGAATTGTACGGTGATCCAAAAGCAATTTTACTCTCTTCTTTTAAGAAAAAATTTAAACTTAGCCGCCATGATGAGGAAGAAAGAGCCTTATTAAGCAGATTGGCATTGCATTCTTATCAATTAAAATTTAAAGATTCTGATAATAAGGATCAAGACCTAAAAGCAGAAATGCCAAAAGATATGAGGGCACTATTACAACAGCTAAAGAAGAACAGAAATTAAAATGATAAGTAAAGCTGTTGCAAAAAGAATTCTCCAATCAATACAAATCCTCAGGTAACTTAATCAATATCAGGCTGAGGTGTATAACGCAAATAAGGTTTAATAATTTTTAATCCTTTTTCAAATTTTTTCA
>JBBJOK010000376.1:0-3065 GCA_037721545.1 Chitinophagaceae bacterium | reverse complement strand
GCCCATTTTTTTATAATAGCAACCAGGTTTTGTATTGTGGTTGGTTTGCTAATGTAATCATCCATGCCAATGCCTAAAAATTCTTCTTTATCCCCCTTCATTGCATTTGCGGTAAGGGCAATTATTACGGGTTGTTTGCCTCCGCGATTACGAATCATTTTAGTGGCTTCCAAACCATCTAATTTAGGCATTTGCACATCCATTAAAATAAGATCATACTCCTTTTCTTCTGTCATTTCCAAAGCCTGATAACCATCTTGCGCTATATCGGGATGATACCCTAACTTATTTAAAATTTTTGAAGCTACTTTTTGATTGATCACATTATCTTCTGCAACTAAAATATTAATAGGATATTGGTTAGAAAACTCTTCAGACACAATCTGGTTATTTTTTAATTCTCCATTCAATTTTTTAGTAACGTCACTATTTCCTTTTTTTAATTCATTAAGAACAAGGGAGTATAAAATATTTTGCTTAATGGGTTTGGTTAAGATTGATTGAAAAAGGCCCGGGTATTGTTTATAAGTTTCGTCACCAATAGAACTTAGCAATATGATAGGCAAAGCCGGATAAAGCATACGAATTTTTTGTGCTAATTCAACGCCATCCATATCGGGCATTTGCATATCTGTAATTACAAGATCAAAACCAGGAGGCTGCTGTAAAATTTGCAACGCCTGCTTACCTGAGGCAGCCAGGTCAGGCTTTTGTTCCCAGTGCTCTAATTGATCTTTTAAAATGCGTAAATTAGTAGGGTTATCATCAACTAATAAAACTTTTCTATTTTCTAAACCGGCCAGATTATTATGCACGTATGTTCTTATTGGTTCAGCGCTTGGAGATGTTTGTATCGTAAAAGTAAATGCCGTGCCTTTGTCCAGCTCACTTTCTACTCCAATTTTTCCACCCATTAAACCCACCAGTTTTTCGCTTATAACCAGCCCTAGCCCTGTGCCGCCGTAACGCCGTGTAGTGGATGAATCTACCTGCGAAAATGCTTTAAACAACCTTTCAATTTTATCCGCTGCAATCCCGATTCCTGTGTCTTGTACCATAAATGATAATTCTATACCCCCATCTTCTAATTTTTTCACTGGCTTAACTTCTATAAAGATTTCGCCTTGGTGGGTAAATTTAATAGCATTACCTATAAGGTTTATAAGTACCTGCCTGAGGCGTAAACTATCGCCAATTATTTGCGAAGGAACGTTGTGATCGATCTGATAAATAAGATCAAGATTTAATTGAGATGCTCTCAGCGCAAAAATATCCAACACTTCTTCAATGCAAGTGCGCAGGTCAAAGCCTGTATGCTCTAATTCCATTTGCCCTGACTCTATCTTGGAAAAGTCTAAAATATCGTTGATAACACTTAATAAACCATCCCCACAGGTTCTTATCATTTCTGCATATTCATTTTGCTCCGCAGTTAAGTCTGTATCCAGCAAAAGGTCGGTCATACCAATCACACCATTCATTGGTGTTCGTATTTCATGGCTCATTGTTGCAAGAAAAACACTTTTAGCCTGATTAGCCTTCTCTGCTTCTTGCCGGGCCTTTTGAGTATTTAGTTCCGCTTTTTTAAGGTCCCTATTTGTAATTACCAATTCATTTGCTCTTTTTTCTTTCTCTGCATTTTGAAAGGCAAGCTCTTTATTGGCAACAATTAATTCTGCGGCACGCTTTTCTTTTTCTTCATTCTGAAAGGCAAGTTCTTTATTGGCAACAATTAATTCTATTGCCCGCTTTTCCTTTTCTACATTCTGAAAGGCGAGTTCTTCATTTGCTATTATCAATTCTGCGGCACGTTTTTCCTTTTCAACATTTTGAAAAGCGAGCTCTTTATTTGCAATAATTAACTCAGTTGCCCGTTTTTCTTTTTCCTTATTTTGAAAGGCAAGTTCTTTATTGGCTACAATTAATTCGGCCGCCCGGTTTTCTTTTTCCTTATTTTGAAAAGCAAGTTCTTTGTTAGCGATAACCAGCTCTGTTGCCCTTTTCTCTTTCTCTTTATTTTGATAAGCAAGCTCTTTATTTGCAATTATCAGTTCTGCTGCCCTTTTCTCTTTTTCTTTATTTTTAAAAACAAGCTCTCTGTTGGCAATTATCAATTCGGCTGCACGCTTTTCTTTCTCTTCGTTTTGAAAGATCAATTCTTCATTTGCAATAATTAATTCGGCTGCACGCTTTTCTTTCTCTTCGTTTTGAAAGATCAATTCTTCATTTGCAATAATTAATTCGGCTGCACGTTTTTCTTTCTCCGCGTTTTGAAAAACAAGTTCTTTGTTTGCTATGATCAATTCAGCTGCCCGCTTACCTTTTTCTTCATTTTGAAAAACCAATTCTTTATCAGCAATGATCAACTCCGCGGCACGTTTCTTTTTTTCTTTAGTTTGATAACCCAGTTCCTTATCGGCTATAATCAATTCTGCAGCACGTTTATCTTTCTCCGCGTTTTGAAAAACAAGTTCTTTGTTTGCTATAATCAATTCAGCGGCTCGCTTCCCTTTTTCTTCATTTTGAAAAACCAATTCTTTATCAGCAATGATCAACTCTGCGGCACGTTTCTTTTTTTCTTTAGTTTGATAAACCAGTTCCTTATCGGCTATAATCAATTCTGCGGCACGTTGATCTTTCTCTTCATTCAAAAGGGCAAGTACCTTGCTTGCATTTATTGAGTTTTTTTTGCGAGGTTTAATATTATTGTTTGGCAATTGAAACATTTAATCAGTTAGCGAATTTGGTTGCAGTTTATATTAGAAAAGAATAGTCAATTTTTTAACTGGTGCCATATGTTAACCCTGGTTGCAGTATTTATTTGAATTATTTTATTACAATTAATTTGGAATTTTTCAAGGTACTGTAATTTTAGATGGCTATTTTAAAAGTTTTTCCTAACCAGTAAATTTCGCAGTAAAAAAAAGATATCGTAATCCAAAGTGAAAATTCATTTTGAAAACTTTTTAAATCATAGTCTGTATTACGCAAACCAAAAGCTGCCTAGTGTAAGCATTACACTCCGCTAAAAATAGAAAACCCTCCATCAACATTCACTACGGTTC
>JBBJOK010000375.1:0-3075 GCA_037721545.1 Chitinophagaceae bacterium | reverse complement strand
TTTTTTCCTGTTTATGCAAATAATACATGCACAGGAAACAAACACTTATGTCTCAGGCAAAGTGATGACGGCTGAAAATGAACCCTTATCAAAAGCCACTATTACAGTCATTCATGAAACAACCCAAAATAAATATGTTTCTCTAACACGGGATGATGGAAATTTTAATTTTTTTAATTTAAAGCCGGGAGGCCCTTATACAATCATAGTAAGCTATAGTGGTTATGAAACTATAAAAAAAGAAGGATTTTATTTTGATCTTGATCATTCTGAATATTACAATACTCCTTTAACTTTTAATCTCACAATAAAACAAAATGTCTTAAGTGAAGTAACAATAACCAACAATTTGCATAATAATACTAATGGTATTGAAACGAACATCAATAATATAAAGCTTATTACTCTCCCTTCTATCTCACGCAATTTGCAGGATTTTATTCGCCTGATACCGCAGGCTAAAGTAAGTGGTGAAGGAGCAATGTCTCTGGCAGGTCAAAATAATCGCTTCAATGCATTCTTCATTGATGGGGCAAATAATAATGATATATTGGGATTAGCTGTTAGTGGTATCAATGGAGGCCAAACAGGAGCACCACCGATTTCAATAGAGGCTATTGAAGAAATAAAAGTTTTGCTGGCTCCTTATGATGTACAGTATGGAAATTTTACAGGTGGCAGTATCAATGCCATTACCCGTTCGGGCAGCAATGAAAATAAAGCCTCTGCATGGTATTATTTCCGGAATGAAAATTTAGCAGGAAGGTCGCCGGTACAAATAGAGAAGCCGGGTTCCCCCGGAATATTTTATCGTCCACGATTGTCTCATTTCTTCAATCAAACTGCCGGAGCATGGGTTAGTGGCGCCTTGATAAAAAATAAACTATTTTATTTTACACTTTTAGAGAAGCAATCAGAAGTAAGACCACAGCCTTTTAATACAATTGAATATAAAGGAACAAGCAATCTGCAACAATTAAACGCTCTTGCGGAGACATTAAAAAATAAATATCACTATGATCCGGGGTCTTTTTTGGAAACAAAAGATGAACTAAATGCAACAAGACTTATTGTGAAATTTGACTGGAATGCTTCAGTCAAAAATAAATTTATGCTTAGCTACCGCTATAATAATGCAGAACGCTTTGCTCCACGGGTACTAAGCAGTGCAACATCTATTTTTTTTCAAAATAGCGGACCCATATTACCTGCCAAAACGCATTCCGGTTCTTTTGAATGGAAACGTTTTTTTACAAAGGATATGAACAATCGGTTGCTTCTTACTATTACAAGTCAGGTAGAAGATCGCAGATGGATTGGAGAGCCATTTCCAAGAGTTTCTATCATGGATGGCAAGGGCTCTATTGTTTTTGGTAGTGATGCCAATGGGGTTGTTTCCGTTTTCAAAGCAACAGATTTTAGCCTTGTTGATGCTTTTAAATTTATAAAAAAACAACATGTATTTACGATCGGAACAGACATTAATTACAGTAACCTTAATAATATTAATATCAACAGCTATTTTGGTAACTATCAATTCAGGAGCTTGAATGATTTCATGCAGGCCAACTTACCTACGAGGCTTCGGCGATCCTTTTCTTTTGTGGATGTTCCTAAAGGTGACGATACTAAAGCCAATTCAAAATTTGTAACACTCCGCACAAGTTCTTTTATAAATGATGACATTAGAATTGGCACAAACTTTAAAATAAATATTGGGCTTCGTCTTGACAGAAATGCTATGCCTGCCAAACCTCCGGAAGATAAATTTTTTAATGACAGTGCTATCAGCATCATTTCAAAATATCATGATTTAGATGGAGCCAGATCAGGAAAGACTATGAATGCTCAGTGGATACTCTCGCCCAGAGTTGGATTTAATTATAATCTTCCGAAACGTACGATAATTATAAAAGGTGGTGCAGGGATTTTTTCAGGGCATATTATAAATGTATGGGCAAGCAGTATTTACAGTAAAGGCATTGGCAACTTAGATATTAATCCACAGCAATACGGATTACCTTTTATTGCTGACCCTTACGGCCAGCCAACTCCGCAATCATTAAATATTGATTTGTCTAAAGAATTATATCTTATCGCACCTGGTCTTAAATTTCCATCGGTGCTTAAGAGTTCGATCGCTATTGAAAAAAAACTGAAAAACAATTGGGCCTTTTCAATAGAAGGTATTTTCACAAAAAATATTAATGAAATGTTATTCCGGAATATAAATATTTTACCGCCTATTGGTAAATCTGCATTACCCAATACCAGAAATATTTATTCTCTGAATTCATCGCCAAATAAAATACCGTTAAGAAGAAATGGGGTAAATCCTTATACGCAGTTATTTTTATTAACCAATAATCATGAAAAAAAAGGATCGTCTTACAGCCTTAGTTTTATTATTAATAAGCAGGTAAATAATTTTTCTTTTAACAGCAGCTATACTTACGGAAAATCAAATGTATTATTTGAAATAACAGGAGGAACCACTCCTATAAGAAATCAATGGGAAACAGTTGAAACCGTAAATGGAAAAAATTTTGTTACCACTTCTATTTCTGATAATGATATGAAACATCGTATTGCCGCTTACTTCTCAAAAAAAGTTGATTATACAAAAAGCAAAACAGCAACAACAATTACTTTGTTTTATAATGGTCAATCTGGTTCCCCCTACAGCTATGTTTATAGTGGAAGTATAATTAATGATAATGGCAACAGGGAAAATTATGATCTTATTTATATTCCTACAGTAACTGATCTTTCCGCAATGAATTTTATACCAAATACGGTTGAACAAGTTACTTATTCACCTCAGCAACAAAAAGATCTTTTGAATGATTTTATAGAAACTGACAAATATTTAAATAACCACCGCGGAGAATTTGCAGTAAGAAATGGAGCACGCTTTCCTTTTACTCATATGGTTGATCTACGGTTGCAACAGGATCTTAAAATAAAAATGAAAAATAAAAAGGTAGGTTTAAGCATTACTTATGATGTATTTAACTTCACCAACTTGCTGAATAAAAATTGGGGAAAAATTTATTTTTTGTCCGATGATAATTT
>JBBJOK010000374.1:1189-3083 GCA_037721545.1 Chitinophagaceae bacterium | reverse complement strand
GCATTTAGAAATACAATTTTTGATGTGAATTGGTAGGTCTTATTAGTTTCTGCATCCAATACTTCTACACCTTTTGCTTTTTTGGTATTATTATTATATAAAATTTTTGTTACGATGGAGTAGGGCCTAACAGTTAAATTACCTGTTTTAGTTGCTGCAGGAAGTGTAGAAGACTGTGTGCTAAAATATCCTCCTAAAGGGCAGCCTTCCCAACATCGATTCCGAAACTGGCATTGGATTCGGCCAGGAATTGCTGCAGTAAGATTTGCACATCGACCTATTATCAGGTTGCGCTTCATTTTTTCTTTTATTCTTACAGCTACATCTTTTTCCACACAATTCAATTCCATGGGAGGCAAAAAATGTCCATCGGGTAGCTGTGGTAACCCTTCTTTTGATCCACTGATCCCTGCGAATTTTTCAGCATAATCGTACCACGGCGCAATATCCTTATAACGAATGGGCCAATCTATTCCAATACCTTCTTTTGCATTGGCTTCAAAATCAAAATCACTAAAGCGATAGCTTTGACGGCCCCATAAAATGGAGCGGCCGCCCATTTGATAACTCCGCCACCACGTAAACGGTTTTGTTTCAACATAGGGGCAATCTTCTTCATTTGTCCAATAATCCATTACTGATTCCGAAAGGGCCCAGCCCCGTGCTATAACCGGATATTTCTTTTTTTGATCATTGGTAGTTCCACCACGGTGTTCAAATTCCCATGGTTGTTTGGCAGCATTTTTATAATCTTTTATATGTTCAAAATTTCGTCCCCTTTCAAGCATCAATACTTTTAATCCTTTTTCACATAATTCTTTAGCAGCCCAGCCACCACTGATACCAGAACCAATTACAATGGCATCGTAATAGTTTTGAGCAGCAACTTTTGTATTAATGTTTGTTGAATCGCCCATGAATGTTTAAAGATTTTGTTTTTTCAACTCGCTAACAGCATGATCAACTGAACGGGCTGTTAATGCCATATAAGTTAGTGAAGGATTAACGCAGGCTGCTGATGTCATGCAGGCTCCATCTGTAACGTAAACATTGGGTGCATCCCATACCTGGTTCCATTGATTGAGTACTGATGTTTTTCTATCTCTTCCCATACGTGCCGTACCCATTTCATGAATTCCCTGACCGAGAAAATATTGATTATCAAAAGTTTTTACATCTTTAACTCCGGCTACTTCCAACATCTCTTTTGCATTTTCTGTCATATCCTTCCTCATCTTTAGCTCATTCTCTTTTATTTCAGCATCAATAGCCAACACAGGTAATCCCCATTTATCTTTTTTAGTTTTGTCAAGAGAAATTTTATTTTCATGGTAAGGGAGGACTTCTCCAAATGCAGTAAAACCAATGGTCCACGGACCCGGCTCTGAAAGGGCATCTTTAAATTCACCACCAATATTTAATTCAGCAATGTCACGTCCCCATCCTTGACGGCTTGCACTACCCTGGTAACCAAAACCCCTAAGATAATCCCGTTTATCACCAAATAAATTCTGGTATCGCGGAATGTAAGGGCCATTAGGCCGCTTACCGAAATGATATTTGTCATCATATCCCTCTACCTTGCCACCGGCACCACAACGAAAATGATGATCCATAAGATTATTTCCTAATTCACCACTGCTGCTTCCCAACCCACCAGGCCAAACATCAGTTGCAGAATTCATCAACACCCAGGTTGAATTTAGAGCAGAAGCGTTTACGAATATAATTTTTGCAAAATAATCATACGTTTGATTTGTTTGTGCATCTATTACCCTTACACCGGTAGCTTTTTTAGAATCCTTATCATAAATTATTTCGGTAACAATACTCCATGGCCGTAATGTAAGGTTGCCTGTTTTCATTGCAGCAGGCAGTGTTGAAGATTGTGTAC
>JBBJOK010000374.1:0-1089 GCA_037721545.1 Chitinophagaceae bacterium | reverse complement strand
CGTAATGTAAGGTTGCCTGTTTTCATTGCAGCAGGCAGTGTTGAAGATTGTGTACTAAAAGTTGATCCAAAGGGACATCCCAACCAACATTTATTTCTATATTGGCAATTCGTTCTTCCTTGTAGGGGAGCAGTAAGATTTGCGCTCCTGCCCATTATCATGCGTTTGCTTTTGTAGTGAGCATTCATTCTTGCCGCTACATCTTTTTCCACACAATTCATTTCCATTGCAGGTAAAAATTCACCATCGGGTAATTGCTTTAATCCATCTTTAGCGCCATTAATACCTGCAAACTTTTCTACATAACTATACCATGATGCAATATCTTTATATCTAATAGGCCAATCAACTGCAATACCATCTTTTGCATTTGCTTCAAAATCAAATTCGCTCCAGCGATAACTTTGTCTACCCCATAATAGTGAGCGGCCGCCAACCTGGTAGCCCCTATACCAATCAAATCTTTTAGTCTCTACATAAGGACTGTCTTTTTCATTTGCCCACCAATCTAAATTTTGTTCATTTAAAGGATAATCCCTGCTTAGTACAGGATAATTTTTTATCATCTCCTGTGTTCGCCCTCCACGATGCGGAAATTCCCAGGAGCCTTTAGTTGCATTTACATAATCTTTTACATGCTCAACATTTCTACCTCTTTCGAGCATTATTGTTTTTAAACCTTTTTCAGTAAGCTCTTTAGCAGCCCAGCCACCTGATATACCTGAGCCAATAACAATTGCATCATACGTATTTTCCGCCATAATAAATTCCTCCTGGTTTCATTTCGCAAAAAGCGAACGTTTTTTTAAAGGTTAATAAATGTAAATATTATACATCACAAATTTTAATCGCTTGTTTTAAAGAGGCTATTTTATCTGAGCCTGTAGGAATAAATTCCTGTGCAACATATTCTTTAAACCCGGTTTCTTTAATTGCTCTCATAATTGCCGGATAAAATAGTTCCTGCGATTCGTTAATCTCATGCCTGCCGGGCACACCTGCCGTATGATAGTGCCCATAATATTTGTTGTTATCTTTTATAGTTCTGATAACATCGCCTTCATCAATTTGCATGTGATAAATATCGTA
>JBBJOK010000061.1:0-12369 GCA_037721545.1 Chitinophagaceae bacterium | reverse complement strand
TTTTCGGCCTATAGAATTCCTTAAATATCAAACGCAAGTTTTGATCGTAAGTGATATAGTTATAAATCCAGTTACTAAAAACAGCAAACCTGTTTTTTACGCCGAGTAATAAAACAAGATGCAATCCCATCCACATCATCCAGGCTAAAAAACCTTTTACATGCAGTTTTGTCCCGATAGCTATCGGGATGGGGATATCAACTACAGCAAGATTGCGCCCTACTGTTGCCATAGTTCCTTTATCATAATATTCAAATTCCTCTGTGTGAGGACTTTTCATTTCCCATCTCCTTAAATTCTTCGCAAGTAAAGCCCCGTGCTGAATGGCCACAGCTGCAACCTGCGGGTGTCCATTAGGATATTTTTCAGTTTCCATATATGCAACATCCCCAATGGCATAAATATTTTTAAATCCCAAAATTTTATTCATCCTGTCCACTTTTATTCTATTGCCTTTTACAATGAAATCTTTATTAATTCCACTAGGTATATTTCCCCGAATACCTGCTGCCCAAATAACCAGAGCACTTTCAATAGCCTCACCGTTTTGCATGGTTACCATGTTGCCATCATAATCTTTCACAATAGTATTTGTAACAACAATAACATTTAATTTTTGTAAATATGTAAGTGAATCTTCACTGGATTTTTCACTCATGGCTCCGAGTGTTTTCGCTCCTCCTTCTAACAAATAAATTTTCATTTTGCTAAAGTCCAATTCGGGGTAATCTTTGGGCAATACAAATCTTCTCATATCTGCAATGGCGCCACTCAGCTCTACACCTGTTGCACCCCCACCTACTACAACAATTGTCATTAATCTTTGTAATTCTTTTTCATCTTTAGCTGATAATGCATCTTCAAAATTCTGTATTAACCGATGTCGCAGTTGCACCGCCTCCACTGTACTTTTCATAGGAAAAGTATTTTCAATCAAACGTTCATTCCCAAAAAAGTTTGTATCTGCCCCTGTGGCTAAAACCAATATGTCATATTTGAATTCACCAATATCCGTAAGCACTTTGTTTTCAGAAGAAACTATTTCTTTCACCTCTGCCATCCTGAAATGCACATTATTACTTTTATGAAAAACTTTTCGCAAAGGGAATGATATGTTACTGGGATCCAGACTGGCGGTTGCTACCTGGTAAAACAAGGGTTGAAACTGGTGATAATTATATTTATCTAACAAATAAATTTCAAATCCAGCTTTGTTATTTAATTCCCGTGCGAGTTTTAATCCCCCGAAACCTCCGCCGATAATAAGTATTTTAAGCCCCCTATCCCCCGAAGGGGGGAAAGAGCGAAGATTATGGAAGATATTATTTTTGTTGAACATTGAATATTGAATGTTGAATATCTATTTTTTTTATAAGTCCTTTCAAATTAATACACGCCAAACCCTTTAATGAACAAACCACCTAAGTTCCCCCTTCGGGGGACAGGGGGCTTTTAATATAAAAGCCTCACTTTAATGCTTTGCTTAACATTTTTTAAAAGCCCTAATGCTTCTTTTGATAAGCCCTTATCTACATCTAAAACCACATAACCTATTTCATCATTTGTTTTTAAATATTGAGCAAGAATATTTATTTTATGTTTAGATAACTGCGTATTTATTTCTGATAAAACACCGGGAACATTATTATGAATATGCAAAATGCGATGTGTTCCCTCCTGCGGAGGAAGGCTTAAGGCAGGTACAGTATGCGAGCCGGTGGTTATTCCCTTTTCTAAAAAATTAAAAAGTTTATTACTTACATCTTCGCCAATATTTTGTTGTGCCTCTTCTGTAGAGCCGCCAATGTGAGGTGTAAGTATAACGTTCTGCAAACCCTGCAATGGTGTAGTAAATTTATCGCCATTTTTTTCTGGCTCTACAGGATAAACATCGATAGCAGCACCTGATAGCTGTTCATCAACCAAAGCTTTTTTTAATGCATCCAGATCAACCACCTCCCCTCTTGCATAGTTAATAAGTATTGCTGTTTTTTTAAAATATTTAAGCGTGTTTTTGTTGATCAGGTTTTTTGTTGAATCTAATTCCGGCACATGCAGGGTGACAATATCTGCATGGCTGAGAACATCTTTTAAAGATTTTTTATCCTCAGCATTTCCCAAAGGCATTTTAGTTTCCGCATCATAAAAAATAACTTTTAATCCCAATGCCTCTGCAAGTACACTAACCTGTGAACCAATGTTACCATAACCGATTATACCCAACGTTTTTCCTCTTAGTTCATAACTCCCTTGTGCATTCTTTAACCAGATCCCTTCATGTGCGGCTTTATTTTTATGCGGTATTTTTCTTATCAGCATTATAGCCGAAGCGATAACTAATTCAGCAACAGAACGGGTATTTGAATAGGGTGCATTAAATACTACAACACCTTTTTTGGTGGCTGCGTGCAGATCAACCTGGTTAACACCTATACAAAAACATCCGATAGCCTGAAGTTTTTCTGCATGAGATAAAATATTTTTTGTTAGTTGCGTTTTGGAACGGATGCCGATTAAATGAACATTTTTAATTTCTTTTATCAACTCATTTTCACTTAATGCAGAATTAATTTTTTTAACTGATACATACCCTGCATCATTAAATTTTTTTATTGCCGCATCACTTATGTTCTCTAAAAAAAGAATGTTAATTTTTTCTTTGGGATAGCTGGTTGACTTTTTATCTGCCATATTAGTTTTGTACTGTGTATATTGCAAATATAACCAGATAACTTTTTACAGATCTGCAATGTCCTGTTTGAAAAAGATCCAAATACTTTTTTGCTTTGCGGTATTATTTAGCGCTTGTACTTCCGGCTCGGAAGAGTCAACAAAAAATGCTGGTAAAGATTCAGCAATATATTTAGAAAATAAACCCGGGTATTTAAGTAATGCTGATTTAGAAAGATACCACAATGGGGTGAACGGATTTTATGAAAATAACCTTGTTGACCGTAATTTTAATGGTGCTATTTTAGTTGCAAAAAATGGGCGCATTGTTTTTGAAAAATATCATGGCTATTCTAATTTTCAGAAAAAAGATACTTTAAACGAACATAGCGCTTTTCATATTGCTTCTGTAACGAAAACATTTACAGCTATGGCAATCTTGAAATTAGCCGAGCAGGGTAAATTAAAATTAGATGATGATATCATTTGGTTCTTCCCAACCTTTCCCTATAATGGCATAACTGTAAAATCACTTTTAAACCACAGAAGCGGCTTGCCCAATTACCTTTATTTTATGGAAAAGCTTGGCTGGGATAAAAAAAGTTATTGCACTAACCAAGACGTATTGAATTATATAATTGAACATCAGCCCCCGGTAGCCAGTCAGCCAAATACCGGTTTTAGCTATTGCAATACCAACTATGTTTTATTAGCCTTAATCATAGAAAAAGCATCAGGCAAAACTTATCCTGAATATCTTAAGCAGACTTTTTTAACCCCACTTAAAATGAATGACACATATGTGTTTTCATTGGCAGATAGCCAGAGAGCAATGCCATCTTATAACTGGAGAGGCAGGCGGGAGGATTTCACATATTTAGATATTGCATACGGGGATAAAAATATTTACAGTACACCAAAAGATCTTTTCAAGTGGGACCAGGCATTGTATAATAATCAATTGTTTTCTGCCAAAACACTGGAAGAAGCCTTTGCGCCCTACAGCAATGAAAAACCCGGCATAAAAAATTATGGATACGGTTGGAGGATGAACATTTACCCTAACGGGAAAAAAATAATTTTTCATGGAGGATGGTGGCATGGAAACAATTCTATGCTTATGAGACTTGTTCAGGATTCGGCAACTATAATTATTTTGGGCAATAAATATAACCGCAATGTATATGAAGCAAAAAAAATGGCAAATCTGTTTTCGCCATATTTTGAGGCTGATGAAGAAGAAAGAGCGGATATAAAAGAATCTTTGGGAACAAATGACACCGAAGACACTCTCCTTAATAAAACTAATACCCCTTCACATCCCACAAACAAAGGCACACATCTAAAGAAAAAAACGAAGCAAAAGCGTTAAGTATCAATAATATTTATTAGTTTTCAGTTTTATTTTATCTTCTTTTTCCTTTAGTACTAACTGTAAAAAACTCAATCAAACGTTGTAAAAAATTAAACATAAAAAGCAGCAATATATACTTATATATTGTCTGTGCTATGTATCGAATTAACCAATAAATAAACAATAAAGCATTATGAGAAAAAATTTGCAATTGAGCCTATCTTTTATTGGCTTGCTTTTTTGGAGCCTTCCTTTATTTGCTCAGGATAAAAACGTTTCTGGAACTGTTTTAGCCCAAGAGGATAATTCACCTCTACAAAGCGTTACCGTAACTAATAGAAATACCAATCAACGCACGCAAACAAATGCACAGGGTTATTATTCAATACCAGCAGTAAAGGGCCAGGTTTTGATATTTACTTTCGTGGGTTACGTAAGGGGTGAGGCAACTGTAGGTGATGCATCTCTTGTTAATTTAAAACTTATATCAAGTGAAGGACAATTAGGGGAAGTGGTTGTAACTGCTTATGGGATTAAAAGAGATAAAAAAGGTTTAGGCTCCGCTGTTCAGGAAGTTAAAGGAGAAGAAATAGCACAAACACGAAGGGATAATTTCATTAATTCCTTAGCGGGTCGTGTTCCAGGCGCAACAATAAATACTACCAGTGGTGCTCCGGGTGCATCTACGTCTATAATATTACGTGGAGGAAGTGCAGTAAGTTTATCCAATCAACCATTGTTTGTAATAGATGGTGTTCCTCTTGATAATAACGTTGTAAATCAGGACAGAGATAATTTATTGTCGAGAAGCACTGCTAACAGAAGCGATGATTTTACTAATAGAGCATCTGATATAAATCCTGAAGATATTGAAACACTTACAATTTTAAAAGGCCCCGAGGCACAGGCCCTCTATGGAACTGACGCTGCAAATGGAGCTATATTAATTACAACAAAAAAAGGCAAGGCAGGAAAAGCTACTGTAACTTATGATAACTCCCTTCGCATAGAACAATTGTATCGTTTTCATGAAACACAAACAACTTATGCCCGTGGTGCAACCGGAATTCGAAGCGATCTCGGAGGAACCACAGCCTTTGGAGAAGGAGGAGTGGTATCCCCAAATTATTTTGGCCCTAAATATCCTGATACAACTGCGTTTTTTGACAATATTAAAAATTTCTTTAAAAGAGGTATTACACAACAGCATAATTTAGGTGTAGAAGGCGGAAATGAAGGATTTACATACAGAGTAAATGCAGGTTATACAAAACAATCAGGCACTATTCCTTCTACCGGGTATGATCGTTTTTCTTTACGGGTTACAGGTGATGCAAAAATGTCTTTAAAGTCAAGGCTTACTACATCTTTCAATTACATTACAACTGCCACTGATAAAGCAAGTAAAGGGATAGGGAGTTATTATTTAAGTACGCTTACATGGCCTGTAAATAATAATATGAGTAATTATCTTAATCCGGATGGAACAAGAAAATTATTGCTTGGCACCAGCAGAAACTTAGAATATGATAATCCATATTGGGATGTAAATAAAAATGACTCAAAAGATAAAACCAATCGTTTTTTGGGAAACGTTACTTATAGTTATGATGCTGCAAAATGGATGAATATAACAGGTATTGCAAGTGTTGATAATTATACTACTACTGGTTTCCAGGTAACACATCCACAATCCAGATATGGAGTTAGTCCTAATGGTTTTTTTTCACAATATGATCTGATATACCGCCAGCTAACCGGTAACATTCGCACAACGTTAAAGAAAAATTTTAAGAACATAAAAAATACATTAACGCTTGGTTTTTATACAGAAAATAACAGAAGAGTTGTTAACGCTTTTAAAGGTGAAAGATTTTTTGAATTGGATGTTGCAAGTATTAATAATACTGATCCTATTTCGAGAGATGCAAGTAATCAACAGCAGGAAAGTCGCAAACAAAGAGGGTATGCACAATACCAGTTTAATTGGAAAGACATTATAATTCCTACACTCTCAGTTTCTTATGAAGGTAATTCTGTGTTGTTGTCACGCTTTGTTGATAAAAACCCATTTTATACTTTTGGGTCGGGTGCACTGGCATTTAATATTGGTGAATTTGAATTTGTAAAAGATAAAAAAATTATTGATCTCTTAAAATTAAGAACATCCTATTCTACGTCCGGTCAAACTGCGGGCTTGCTTCCTTATAATATTGATCCAAGTTTTCAATCTGTAACCACTACAGGCGGTGGCTATGGATATCGTTTTACAGGTAATAATTTTTCATTAAAACCTCAATTTACCAAGAGTTTTGAATATGGGTTGGAATTTTCAATGTTTAAGAAAAGAATTGGTGGTAATGTTACAATTTATAATAACAAAACAACCGATCAGATTTTCTTTCCAAGAGTATCATATGGAGCCGGCTTTGTACTTAAATATTTTAATGGAGGAGACATTCAAAATAAAGGGATGGAACTTCAATTAACCGGTTCTCCAATTTTAACCAAAAAATTTGCATGGGATATAACTTTTAATTATGATCATTTTAAAAACAAGGTTTTAAAATTGAACACAGGCCCGGGTGGATATTATGATTCTGATACTTGGGTATATGGCAGCTTAAGATCTCAAACAACTGTGGGAGGGTCTATTTATCAATTATTCGGAACTGCGTTCGCAAAAAATATTAATGGAGATCTGTTGATCAGTCCTACAACAGGTTTACCACAAACTACCGGTGCTATAGATCCAATTAATGGTGCGTTTGTACCAGTAGGCGACAGAGCCCCTGATTTTTCTATAGGTATTCAAAACAGTGTGCGTTTTAAAGGATTTACTTTATCCTTTAATCTGGATATCCGTAAAGGTGGGGATATATTTAACGGTACTGAATTAGCCTTATACAGAAACGGTTTGAGCACACGTACGTTAGATAGGGAAACACCTCGTGTGATAAAAGGTGTATTGAGGGATGGTTTCGAAAATACCGCTAACCCCACCCCAAATAATATAGTGATTATTCCGTACTTTAGAAATGATTACTATAATGGTACCAGTGGTTTTTCTGCAGGTATTGTTGAAGCAGATTTTGTAGAAAAAGATATTAATTGGGTTAGAATGAGAGATGCAACATTAAGTTACCGTTTCTCTAATGATCTTATAAAACGAATAAGAATGAAGTCGGCAAGTATTTTTGTTACAGCAACGGATTTATTTTTACTTACTAATTATTCAGGCGCCGATCCCAGTGTTAGTGCAAATAATCCCTCAGGCGGTGGTATCGGGGGAATAGGAATAGATTATGGCGCAATTTCAACACCACGCACTCTTAATATGGGTTTAAGAGTATCTTTTTAAAAAAATTAAATCATCAACATGAAAAAAATCATATTCCTTTTATTATTTTTCTCAATATCAATAATTTCCTGTAAAAAATATCTTGATATAAATTCTGACCCGGATACTCCTCAAAATCCGGATCCAACTTCTGTGCTGCCGGTTATCCTGTCTAGCATACCTGGTGGTGGCGGCGAAAGAGGTTCAGGAGGCGTTCAATTCGATGGGCTGTGGATTGGATCATACGTGCAATTCTGGCATGCAAGAAACACAGGTGATAATAACAATGATTGGGATAGGCATGGCTACAATGGATTAACAGGTGATAGAGCCGGAGGTATCTGGCGCTTATTATATTTCGGCGCAGGCAAAAATATGAAATACTGTATTGAGGAAGGAATTAAAAAAGGGCAATGGGATGTAGTTGGTACAACCTTGGCCATCCAAGCATATCTTTTTCAGATAACCACAAATTATCATGGCGAAATTATTTTTAAAGATGCATTTAAAGAGGATTCCGTATTCTTTAAATATGACGACCAACCAACTCTCTACCAGGGTATTGATTCTATTTGCCGTTCAGCAATTGATTATTTAAACAGAGTAGATTACGATGCTAGCTCTCTCAGGCTTTCAAGAGGTGACCTGGTATATAATGGCGATGTAACCAAATGGAAAAAATTTGCTTACGGAGTATTAGCCCGCAATTTTGCAGCCCTGATTAATAAGCCCACATATTCCGCAGACAGTGTTATTAAATATACTGATCTTGCCATGACAAGCGGTGCGGATGATTGTTTAATTCCCTTTGATGGAACAAGAAATGCCGATGCAAATATCTTTGGGACTTTCCGTGATAATTTAGGGGCTTTGCGTCAAAGTGATTATATCGTTCGGCTATTAGATGGACGTGTATTTACGGGATTTAATAATATTCCTTCGAACAGAGATCCGCGTACAAGACATATGTTAGTAGCATCTGCTGACACAACAAATGGTAACGGAGGATATAGAGGTGCATTGCCTGGCATTGGTGACCCTAATAATTCCGGAAGCACCAGAATAAGAGTACCTGTGCCTTGGGGTGATAGTATAAATGCAAATCCGGGTTCAGGTAATTTTTCGGCACCAGCAGGCAAATATCTTTTTCAGAATAAAGCAGTTTTCCCGATTATGAGCTATTCTGAAATGCAATTTATGAAAGCTGAGGCAGCCTTAAGAAAAGGTGATAGGTTAACCGCATACAATGCATACCGGAATGGTATCAATGGTCATTTTGATTTTATAAATCGTGCAATCTATCCCAGGTCAAATAATATATTATATAATTTAACTCCTTTAACAGCCTTAGAAAGGGCAAATTATTTGAGCGGGGCCAATGTAAAGCAATCTGCTGCTGCTTTAACTTTAGGAGATATAATGCAACAAAAATTTATTGCCCTTTGGGGATGGGGGTTTGTAGAAACTTGGACGGACATGCGCAAATATCATTACATTGATCAGGATCCAACAAATCTCGGACAGCAGGTTTATTCTGGTATGGTTATGCCTACTGCCTTATTTTCTGAGAACGGAACAAACGGAACCCCAAATACCAAGTATGCCTACAGGGTAAGATACCGGTATAATTCAGAATATGTATGGAATATTTATGTTCCTGCCATAGCCCGTACACCTGATTATCATACTTTGCAAATGTGGTTTAGTCAACCTTAAAACAATACCTTTTATGAGATATTTATTTATATCAGTCTTATTAATTGCATTAATATCCTGTGAGAAAACAAAGCTTGCACAAAAAAAAGAAATTGATCCCGCAGGGAAAGCTTTGGTAAAAGTGGGTTACTTTAGCGCTTATTCGACCCGCAACAATTTTCCGGTTCAATTAATAATCGATACATTAAAGTTAGGTGGTTTATTTACATACGGGGCAGTACAACCTGGTGGCGAGTATTATGCGGTAGAACCCGGAACCAGAACGATAAAGGTGAGTGTACCATTCATTAATACAAAAAATGATTCGCTTTTATTATTTAGCGGCAGCATAAACCTTACAGCTGATGCAAGACAAACCATAATGATAACTGATACAGCAGCCAAAACCGAGGCAACTTTATTGAATGATGATGTTACACCTCCTGTTGGAAATTTAACTTCCCGGGCAAAATTCTTTAATGGCATTCCAAACGTAGGGCCTGTAGATCTTTATGTCAGAACTCCGTCTGGCGTTATTAATCCTGCAACAAATATTGATTATAAAAAAGTAAGCAATTCTTTTGAATTTCCGGGAATAGGTAATGATACATTTCAGATTGTTCCTGCAGGGCAGCCATACACAGGTTTTACATCTACTAACGTTATAACAACAACAATTTTTATTACTTCGGTGTTTGGCAGAAATTATACCGTAGTTGCACGAGGCTATGCCGGCCTTTTAGTAACTGATACAAGGAGAGCACAAATATCTTTGATTACTACCAGGTAATATTCCTTATTTTTAAAGCCGGCATTCGTCGGCTTTTTTTAGTATGAGCAAATGCAAAAATCATATTATAACCTTTTTAATTTTAATAGGATTATCCTATACCAGTAACGCACAAATAAATAAATTCCAGGCTCTTCTTTTCCAAATAGACAAAGACCTGGAAACGCATGCTGAAAAATTTCCGGAAGAAAGAATTTTTTTACTCACAGATAAGGAAGAATATTTAGCAGGTGAAATAATATTTATTTCATGCTTCTTAAATATTAACGGACAACCCAGCAATCTAAGCAGAACATTATATATTGAAACAGGAAATGAGTTTGGGAAAATTATAGATAAAAAAATGTTACGGGTTGAAAAAGGAATGACATTAACTTCTTTTCAAATACCTGTATCATTTACATCTGGTAATTATACCCTTAATGCTTATACATTATGGATGAAAAATAATCTGGGTACAATTGCACAAAAGCCGGTAGTTGTAATTAATAAAGATTATCTCAGTAACCCATTCCGTTTTAAATCTATATCAAATAAAGCCAGTCAGATTCTTATTGAACCCGAATCTCATGTATGGCTGGAAAATGTACCCAATAATTTTTCAGTTCAATTACTTAATGATAAAAAAAATCCTGTAATTTCTGAATTTTTGATTTTAGAAAACAACAAACAAATATTTACTTCAAAAACAGATTCGAATGGATTAGCAAAGATTCAATTCTCTCCCAAAAAAAATCAGTTATATTCCATAAAAGCCCAAGAAAAGGTTTTTCCAATTTCTTTTCCCTCAAATGAAGGGCTCTTACTTAAGTTCAATAATGAAAATAAAACCCGGTTACTTGTTACTCTTGAAAAATCAGCAGCCATTGCATCAAATAAATTTTTACTTATTGCAATTGATAAGGAGAAAATTTGTTTTCAGGCAGAGTTTGATATTAATGAAGGGGCTACAGCTGCATCAATCTTAAAAACCAAACTTCCTAATGGAGTTTTAAATTTTTTATTATTTGATGAAGAATTGAATATTGTTGCTCATCATAGATTTTACAATTATAAAACACAGAACTCACCATTAACTGAAGCACCAACTGCTAACGAAAATATATTATATCAAATTGATACCTCAATAAACAATGGCGTATTAAATGTAACCGTTCTGCCCAATCAGTCTATTCTTAATAATCATACTGTAAATTATATATCATTCATCCCCGAAATTCAAAATCAATACAACATTTTTATTCCGGATTTTTCACTTAAGTCACAGGAATCAATTGATGCCCTTTTAGAGTTATTACCTTCAGAATATATTGGAAAAAAGTGGCATTTAAACGACCAAAAATTATTGTATGGGGTTGAATCAGGAATTAGTTTAAAGGGAACTGTAAAACCTTATGCTTCAAATTCCGGAAGTAGTGGATACCAGGCGGAACTGGTGATTAAAGGTGATGATTCAACAACAACATATTCTGTAGCTAATGCATTGCCTAACGGAGAGTTTGGTATAACTGATTTATCTTTTAATAAAGAAGCAAGAATTTTCTTTCAGGGTAATAATCCAAAAAATAAAAAAGAAATAGTAAAAATACAATTAAAACCTTCTTATCTCGATACCCTTAATCACTTAAGTTTAAAACCGGTTTTTCAATATGAGAAAGAATATGTAAACTCATTAACCACCGATCAACAAAAAAAATTAGAAATATTTAATGCTGATCCGAAATTCAAAGAACTACTGGAAGTTGTTATAAAGGTTAAAAAAAAATCAGCCTTAGATTCTCTGAAACAGGAATATTTATCGCCTTTATTTGATGATGGAAATGCATCAGTTTTAACGCCACAAGGAAATTATTTTAGTATTTGGCAATTTTTGCGTGGTGCTGTCCCCGGCTTAAAAATTGAAGGCAGTTTAGATAATCCTACAGTTTATATTTCCCGATACAATGTTAACGGAGCCAGCAATTCTTCCGGCGAAGATGTAAGTGCTATGTGGGGCGATTCAAAAGGTGTATTATTTTTTTTGAATGAGATAGAGGTCTCAAAAGATGTAATCAGTTCAGTTAATATGGAGGATGTAGCTTTAGTAAGTATCAACCGTGAACCGATGCCTTTGCTTGGCGCCTATAATGGCCTGATAGCAATATTCACAAAGAAAGGTGTTGCCCTGGGAAACTCAACTTCAAAGTCAATGGCATTTGAAAAAAGAAAAGGTTATTCACCTGCTAATAAGGTTTTTCATTTATCGCCTGATCAATATAAACCTGGCCAATTAATACATCAACAACTCCTGAATGGCAAAACAATTCAGTTACAAATGCCAAAAAATCATTTATATAAGGTAATGTCGGCAGGATGGAATAAGCAAAATGAATTTGTGATTTTTTGACAACACCTAAGCATTCCCAAAAAACAAATAAGCCAATATTATAGATGTAATTATCCCTACAAGATCAGCAAGCAGCATTGTGCCGATGGAATAACGGGTATTTTTTATTGAGACTGCTCCAAAATAAACAGCAA